>JABMRH010000280.1 GCA_013202725.1 Desulfobacteraceae bacterium | reverse complement strand
TTATATTCATTGGCTGTTTTTTCATAAGATGAATCCGTAGCCTTTTCCTGAAGCTTACGATATTCACCCATAAGGGTAACGCTGTCAAGTATTTCATAGTTTGCGCCCACAGCCAGTCTATAATCGATGTCTCCGCTTGTGTCGGTGTTACGGTCATTATCAAAGGTTTCATAGCGGGCCGCAACCTCAAGAGGATCTGTGACCTGATAGGCCAGTCCTACTGTCCATGCTTTTTCCTTGTATGTTTTATTGTCTGTGAATTTTTCCCTCTTTACGGCGGCAAAATACTCGCAGTCAAGGGTAAATCCTGCCAGTGAAAACTCTGCAAATGCATTTACAGTATTATTGCGGCTCTCATATCCAGGCTCTGAGTTGAAAGCAGCCCCAATTGTCAGGCCATCTATGGGTTGCAAGGACAGGTTCGCTATGTATGATTGCACATCATCGGTTTCGACGTGGCTTGTAGTATTACGGCCTGGGGTAGTCATGCTTCCGATTCCCGCTACCTGACCTATTACTTTTTCCCCCTTGTACAGGGTAAAGGAAAGGTCCAGGTCAAAAAGATCCGCAGGGGCATAGCCTACGGTAACTCCTGATGTCGCAATTTCGTATGCGCTTTTTGTGATTGGGTTGCTGATGGTATGTGTAAAGAAATTGCCGAAAGGCTGTCCACGCTTTCCAAGAACCGCGTAAAACGGGCATTTTTCCTGATTAAATATGGTTATGGTTGCCTCGTCGAACAATACCTTTTCAGGATTGTCGCTGACCGTGTTATTGGCATCCCCGTCGTTGCTTTTGTCGATATTTTCGGCCTTAAAAATAATGTTTGCGGTGGCTGATTCATTAACCACGGCTTCGATTCCAAGCTCCACGGTTGAAATATAAAGATCGGATGTGCCGTCGCTGTTTTGATCTGTCCTTTTACGGTGATCCAGGTACTGGTAATCGACCTCAACCTTGCCGCTTATGGTCACATTGTCCTGAATGCCGGACAGGGGTCCGCCATCGGCTTTCAGCTCATCTGTGATCTCCTGCTTGATTTCCGCCTTGATTGTCTCTTTGTCTGTTGCCTTTGGAGCGGCGGTCTCAATCTCCTGTTTCAGGGCAGCAGCCTCATCTGTTGTTATAACCCCCTTTTTTTCAAGAAGCTTCAAAAGCAGCTCTGTTTCAGGGCTTAATGCATGCGCGTTCAGGTTAAAAAAGAACACCGATAATAATATAGTTATTCCAATTATTATTCTATTGCGATTTATCATATTAAAAACTCCAAGTATGTATAAGTGTTAGGTGTTAAGTGTTAGGTGTTATGGGATTAAGGATCATCTGTTTTATCAAGTCCTTAACACTTAACACCTAACACCTAACACATGATGAATTCGACTTTTTACGAATTCATCTTATTTCATATCATGAAATTCAACCCATAGAACCGCTCCAAGCTCGACATCCTTTTCCTTGCCGTTGTAGTTCATTTTTTTGTCTGATGGATTAAGAGCGGAAAAACCCCACCAGCCGGCCTTTGGCGCCGCATATGTAAACACTCCGTTTTGATCCGCCTTGATGGTCTGGGTTACCATGTAGTCGGTCGGGGCTTTTAACTTTCCGTCCTGGTTGTAGTATTCTATTTCCACGTCAGCATATGGAACAGCCTTGCCGTCGAGTTTGACAATTCCCTGGAAAACATTTCCGGCATACAGCCCGAACGGCTTGGATAGCGGAACTATTTCGGTTTTCAGGCCGATTTCCTCATCCCATCCTTCGTCATCCCCGAAAGCGGTGACAACCGTTTTTGTGTAATGCACGATAAAGCAGTCTTCCGCCGGTTCCCAGTAAGGTTTTGGCTCCATGTAAAACATGTATATGCCGGGCCTGTTGATCGAGTAGTCAACCTGCCATGCGCTATGCTCCATGACCTTTATCTTTTTCAAGTTGCCTAACAGATCTTTTTTTACACTGTTTGCCATGACTGAAAAGACTTTTGGCTTAACCAGCTCCATCCCCACCACTTCAAAAGGATGGGAAAAGGAAAGCTTTAAGTTTACGGTTCTGTTGTCATCCTGCATGACCATGGAATCTGACGGGATCAGCATTCCGAAATGTGCAAACACAGGCACGGCTGTAAAAAAAGTAAAGCAAAGAATCAAAGTTAGGATAGTTCCTTTTTTCATAATTACCTCCATCATTGCAAAAAAAAACCACGAGAGATCAAGTATCTTCCTGATACCTAATACCTTCGTGGTTTTATTTGCTAAATTTTATTGATTTCTTAAATATGCAACAGGCTTCAGCCCGTAGTTTTTCTATCCCCTATATTTAAAAAAGGTTCGTGTCAATATAAAATTAACCCTACAACGTCATTTGCTATTTATATGCTATTTCGAGAAGAGAAGCCACGGGAAATCTTACACCAAAAACTTATAATTAAGGATTTCTCCCTTTGCTCGAAATGACCAGCGTTGTTGCAGAATTAATAAGATAAGGCATAACCCTGGCAAAGCTTCTTGACTTGAATATGAAATATAGTTACAGCTTACATGTTTGATGGTGTGACTTTCAAATAACTTAACTAATGCCTGAATAAAAAAAGTCAGGTTTTTGGCAGGTACCGCTGAAGCTCATTACGTAAAAGTTATTTTCGGTTACATTGGCACATAGTGGCATAGCATAGCTTTTTACGAGTTCATCAATTTTTAGCAGGTTCTTACCATAATAGATCGGAATTTATAACAAAATGAAACAAAAGATAAAAAATTTGATACTTAAAGCAGCGTTAAATGCCCATGAAAAAGGGGATCTGCCGTCGTCTGAATTTCCGGATGTCGAGTTGGAGGCGCCAAGGATTGAGTCTCACGGTGATTTTTCAACCAATATTGCCATGGTTATGGCATCAATTCAGAAAATGCAGCCGAAAAGGATTGCAGAGGCGATAATAAAAAATATCGAGGACCCCAAAAAAGTAATCGCAAAAACAGAGATAGCCGGGCCCGGCTTTATTAATTTTTTCATAAACAGCCTGTCATGGCATCCGGTTTTGCGCAGGGTTCATGAAGAAGATGACAGGTACGGAGCATCAGATATCGGCAGGGGAAGTAAAATTCAGGTGGAGTTTGTAAGCTCAAATCCAACCGGACCGCTGCATGTGGGGCATGGACGCGGGGCAGCGGTCGGGGATGCTGTAGCAAACATTTTGCTTTTTTGCGGATATGATGTTGAAAAAGAGTATTATATAAACGATTCAGGCAGGCAGATAAATACCCTTGGACGATCTGTTTTTCTCAGATACAGGCAGCTATTGGGAGAAGACATAGAATTCCCGGATGACTATTATCAGGGAAACTACATACGGGATCTGGCAGGGCGAATAAAGGAGGATAAAGGGCGCCTCTTTCTTGATCAAAAGGAGGATGAGGCTGTGTTTTATTGCGCGCAATTTGCCGCAAAAAATATTATTGTCGGGATCAGGGAAGACCTTAAATCCTTTGGTGTGGAGTTTGACAACTGGTTCAGCGAACAGAGCCTTTATGACTCAAGCAAGGTTGACAAGGTTTTAAATGATTTTCGCAGCCGTGATATTATATATGAAAAGGACGGGGCGCACTGGTTTAAAACAAAAGACTTTGGAGATGAAAAGGACAGGGTGGTTGTACGCAATAACGGCCAGACCACATATTTTGCGTCTGATATAGCATATCACAAAGACAAGTTTGATCGCGGGTTTGAGCGTGTAATAGATATATGGGGGGCGGATCACCACGGTTATATCCCGCGTATAAAAGCTTCAATAGAGGCGGCCGGATACAGCAAAGACCGGTTTGATGTAATTTTAGTTCAGCTTGTAAATCTCCTGCGGGGCGGACAGCCTGTAGCCATGTCAACAAGGGGAGGTAAATTTATTACTCTTGCTGATGTAATAAGTGAAGTGGGATCTGATGCTGCAAGGTTTATTTTTCTGACGCGTCATCATGAAAGCCCGCTTGATTTTGACCTGGAACTCGCGAAGAAAAAGACAAATGAGAATCCTGTTTTTTATGTTCAATATGTTCATGCCAGAATATCGAGCATTATAAGGAAGGGGCGTGAAAAAGGGATAAAGGATATTGGCTGGGATGAGAAGGCAGTCTACATGCTGAAGGAGCCTGAGGAGATTAATCTGATTAAAAGCATGGACAGCTATCCGGAGATGGTAAGATTAAGCGCCGAGTTTATGGAACCTCATCGCATAACATTTTATCTTATGAACCTTGCATCCTCTTTTCATGCCTATTATAATAAGCACAGGGTGTTAATAGATGATCCATTATTGACCGGCGCGCGTCTGTATCTTGTTGTTGCCGTAAAAAAGGTCATTAAAAACGGTCTAACCCTGCTCGGCGTGTCCGCGCCTGAAAAGATGTAGTGATGAAAAATAGCGATAAGGCATCAGAGAAGAAAAACCCTTTCAAAGAAACCGGCGGGAAAGGAACAACGACCTGGATCTGTGTGATATTCTTTGTTTCCGCATGGATGTTTGTGCTTGGTATCTTTGTGGGAAGGGGGACGTCTCCTGTAAAGTTTGATATTGAGAACCTTCAAAAGGAGCTGGCCGCCTTGAAAGAGGCTGTTGTTAAAGAGGGGCAGGAGAGGTTTAAAATCGGCAGGGACCCTGCAAGCGCTAAAATGGAGCTTGGCTTTTATGAGGCGTTGAAAGAGACCACACCGAGTGCGCTGCATAAAGTTAAGCAGCCTGTGCGCAAAAAAATAGCATTGCCACAAAAAAAAGCAGAAACCCGACCTGTGCAAACGGTCGAAAACTCTGCTTCAAGCGGTAAGCAGACTGAGGCTACGGCAAGCGCCGGTTTTACGATTCAGGTTGCGTCTTTAAAAGATATGAAGGTTGCCGCCGAGCTGTCTGAAATATTAAAGAAAAAAGGGTATCAGGCATATACGGTTTCGGTGAAAATACCTGGAAAGGGCGCCTGGCACAGGATTAGAATAGGGCATTTTAAAAACAGATCAGATGCCGCTGATATTCTAAGCAGGCTGAAAAAAGATAAATATAGACCGATAATTATTCAAGAATGATTTGCCACAGAGCTCAAGGATAAATTTTATCATGAAAATAACCAAAGATGAAGTCGTTTACACTGCGGATCTTGCCCGTCTTGATCTAAGTGAAAACTCTATTAACAGGTTTGCGGACCAGATAGGCGATATACTCGAATATGTCGATACCCTAAACAGTGTTGACACTGAAGGCATCACCCCGACCTCTCATGCTATTTTTCTGTCCAATGCTTTCAGGGAAGACGAGGTAAAAGAATCTATGGGCGCAGATAAAGCCCTTGCAAATGCCCCTGAAAAGGAGGATGGAAATTTTATAGTGCCAAAAGTGATAAACTTGTAAAGTGTTAATTTTGAATTTTGAATTTTAATTTAGAATTTAACATTCAACATTTAAAATTGGAGCGCAGCGACTTAGGCAAATATGAAACTACATGAACTTACAATACATGAAGCCTCCGATCTTTTAAAGAAAAGGGAGATATCCTCGCAGGAGCTGACCAGAGCTGTGCTTGACCGGATAGAATCTGTTGAGAAAAAGGTAGATGCCTATATTACGATTGCCGGTGAAACGGCCGTTAAACAGGCAGAGCTTGCAGACAGGGAGATATCCAGGGGCAATATTTCACCGCTGACAGGGATCCCTGTGTCTGTAAAGGATCTTATCTGCACAAAGGGGCTGCGCACAACCTGCGCATCAAAAATTCTTGAAAATTTTACGCCACAATACGATGCCTTTGTCATAAAAAAGCTTAAAAAGGCCGGGGCCGTGATTGTGGGAAAGACAAACATGGATGAATTTGCCATGGGATCATCCACTGAAAATTCAGGCATGAAAACAACCCGCAATCCATGGGATCTGACCTGTATTCCAGGCGGGTCAAGCGGTGGATCAGCCGCGGCGGTCGCAGCCGATATGTGCCTTGGCTCCCTCGGCTCCGATACCGGAGGGTCGATACGCCAGCCTGCCTCTCATTGCGGAGTTGTCGGGATGAAACCCACGTATGGAAGGGTTTCACGATTCGGTCTTGTTGCTTTTGCATCTTCGCTTGATCAGATCGGTCCACTTGCAAAGGATGTTTTAGATTGCGCCCTGCTTATGAATGCCATCGCAGGTTATGACCCGGCAGATTCCACATCGGTGCCCGAAGATGTGCCGGATTATACATCCTTTTCAAATAAGGGTTTAAGCGGGATGACTATCGGCATTCCAAAGGAATATAACGAGACAAAAGGGCTCGATCCGGAGGTTTCCGGCGCAGTTAAAAATGCCGTCAAAGTGATCGAGGATCTTGGAGCAAAATGCGTTGAAATTACATTGCCTCACACAAAATATGCTGTGGCAGCCTATTATGTCATAGCCCCTTCAGAGGCAAGCTCGAACCTTGCAAGGTACGACGGCGTAAAGTACGGTTTTAGGGACAAAGAAAAAAACAGCCTGATCGATATGTACAGATCCACAAGAACAAAAGGGTTCGGCGCGGAGGTTCAGAGACGCATCATACTTGGCACATACTCACTTTCATCTGGATATTACGATGCATATTACAAAAAGGCTTCCCAGGTGCGGACGCTGATTATGGAAGATTTTAAAAACGCCTTTAAATCATGCGACCTGATACTTTCCCCTGTGGCGCCGACTCCTGCTTTCAAGATAGGGGAAAAGATTGACGATCCTCTTACAATGTATTTGTCCGACATATTCACGCTTTCCGCCAACCTTGCCGGAATACCCGGGATATCGGTTCCCTGCGGTTTTTCATCCGCAGGCCTTCCGATTGGGCTTCAACTAATAGGCAGGCATTTTGAAGAAAAAAAGATTTTAACGGCTGCTTATAATTTTGAACAGGCCACGGATTTTCATAAGCAAAAACCGGAAATATAAAAGGAATTTAGACTATGAGCATTCAACCAAAAGGCGAAGATTTGAGAAAGGCGGTAAAGTGGATTTCAGAAAAACGGAAGCATGAGCATGTAAAGGATTTAAAGCAGCTTGTAGATGATGCCAGTCTGAAATTCAACCTGTCTCCCAAGGATGCGGAATTTTTATCCCGCTTTGTTACTGAAAATTGAATAAAAGAACTATCACGAAAGCACGAAAAATTGAAAGCACGAAAAAGAATGATATTTGATTTCCTGGCATTATATCGTTTTTTCCTACTTTCGTGTTTTCGTGATTAAAATTGATTTACTCTGTGTGCTCTGTGTCAAAGATAAGAAT
>JABMRH010000279.1 GCA_013202725.1 Desulfobacteraceae bacterium | reverse complement strand
CTCGGATTCAGTTCGATTGCCCTGTTTAAATCGTTGATTGCCCGGTCGTAATCGCCCTTGTCATCCCATGCAGTCCCGCGGTTGTTGTAGGCTTTAGCGTACCTCGGATTCAGTTCGATTGCCCTGTTTAAATCGTTGATTGCCCGGTCGTAATCGCCCTTGTCATGCCATGCAAGCCCGCGGTCGTTGTAGGCTTCAGCATAGTTTTGATCCAGATTAATAGCCTGATTCAAATACACTATGGCACGATCAGGGTATTTATATCTCCCGCTTTCCCATAATGCTGAAGCTTTGCGAAACCATTCAGTAGCTGTAAGTTTCTGTGTGGTGTTCCTGAACTCTTCTTTTAATTTCTCTTTCTCCTGATTATTGGCTGGCGACGTAGACCGCTGCAATGCCTGGTTCTTACGCATCAGCTTTTCAATCCTGGACAGAAGTTCCTTTTCACGCCTTTGACTCTCCCGGTACTTTTCAAAAAGAATACTGTCTTGTAATAATTTCCTTATCCGGTCTCCAAGGATGCTCATATCCACATTCACTTTCGCTTTTACAATAATTCCAAAAGCATCCTCTGTGTGATAATTCTTTTGGGATACTATTTCTGCCTTAAGCACACCCGCTGCCAGAGTGAGAATTTCGTCCTTTTCCACGACGCTTTCTTTTACAATCGTCATACTCTCCAGATAGGTTCCTGCCATTTCCAACACCTCACGCTTTGCCTTAGCCATGGCAGCAACACGGGCATCATCTGGTGACTGGCTACCCCCAAAAGGCTGTTTAACTGTATGGGTGAAAGTTTTGACCTCGGCAACAGCAAAACCAGTGAAGAGCAAAATCACAAAGACTAACATTTGCCAGAAAATAAATCTCTTAATCATTATCTGTCCTCAAAAACACAAAACCCCGCTCTCTTTTGAAAATGGGTTTTTCTTGTGGTCACTCCATAATTCCCTCTTTGTTAATGATTTAATGAGTGAACCCTGCTGCGGTACATATTTAAACGATTAAACCAGATTAATTATAAGCCCATTAAAATTGTTTTTAAGGAATTTTAAATGTGCGGGTTTATTGCCCGAAATGAGAACCCGCAACTAATTTCAATTGTATATTGAGGTTAAGGAGCCTCCCAAATAACATTTCCGTATTCATCGAACAAAACCAGCGATGAAGCCGGTCGTTGTATGGTTGAACCGCTTTTTTTAATCCACAGATTCGTGGCGCCAAGAACAGCGCGAAGTTTATTGTTTTTATCATATAACTGGATGGCGGGTCCGTGTCGATTACCCCCCCCCCTATTTTTATGTGGTCTGGTGACAGTTCCATTGACAAAAATGACAAAGGATTTTTTTTAATTGCCTCTAAATCCAGCTTGGAATATTCCCTGTAAGTAAATCCAAAGGGCAATATTTTTGTTTCTACCCTCTCATATTCCCAGTAACCAGGAATATTCCATTGCGTTTCCAATCCCATGTAATGAAGCTTAACTGCAAAAGAATTTTTTTCATCTTTATGATTGATTGACAAAACAGCACCAAGATTTTCTGCACCAAATGAACCTAAGTGATTACCGTCATCATCAATTACCCTAAACTCTTTGGCTTCAATAATTTTCGGTTTTATCGTAGCCTTTGCACAAACCTCGTTGTTTGCAAATATCTTTCCTGAAATTGTACCACCAATAATTCCACCGATAAATGTTAGAACCAACATTAGTATCAATTGCTTTTTGCTCATGGTGTACCCCCTAAAGGATTCAAGTTAAAAAACCCCCGATCTCTTTTGAAAACGGGGTTTCAATAATCAATACATAGCAATCCTCTTAATTAAGCTTTATTTACTCATATAAGCAAGCAAAACACCTGAAAAAGAAACAGCCATTGTAATAAAAATTATAAATATCGTATGATTAGAGGGTTCTCCCTCTAATTTCAAAAACTTAAATGATAGAAAACCAGATACGGCAGAAACAAATAAAATGAATAGGGCACCATATAAAACAATGTATTCTAAGGCATGAATTAAATTATCATATTTAATTTCTCGCAAGATTATTAAAAGAGTGCCAGCTAATAGCCATGTAATAGCAGCAACGACAGAGATCTTTATCCTGTTATTGATCATTCATGCACCCTCCTTACATAGTGCAACATCAATTCAAATAGCATATCCCCGGCCAGGAATCAAATTTTATAGTTGGGTACGCCCCACATCCCTAAAAAAAATATCTTATCAAAATACCTGCCATTTGATTGGGTTTTCTGCATTTTTTAGCGGGGGCAAGCGACCGAAGCGAAGCAAGGGAGCGCGGGCGTAGGGTGGGCGGGGGATGTGGCGGCTTGCGTATAGCACGGACTGACTAAACAGTACTGACCTGGCAAACCCCGATATCTGAAAACCGAACCGCCACGACCAGCACACCCCCCTGCCTGAAGAAAAAGGGGTCAAGTCTGCCTTTGACCCTTATTAATGCTGTCTTGTATTTTCCCTATCTGTTTTTTAATTTTCCTGTCGTATTTTATAAGCTTCGAAACTCTTCTGTTATTAAGGTTTTTGTCT
>JABMRH010000278.1 GCA_013202725.1 Desulfobacteraceae bacterium | reverse complement strand
TAATAGAATAGAGACCTTTGCATAACCTCAGTATTGTCATTGCGAGCGAAGCGAAGCAATCTCATAACACATTGATAATCCACAAGATTGCCACGTCGCTTTGCTCCTCGCAATGACCAGAATTGAGGAAAAGGGGGTGTACGCCTTGGGAAGAGACGTGATTAATTTACTCCGTGGAGCCGGTTTCAAGTGGTAAAAAGGAAATATTAATTCATGAAACCTGTAAATGATCTTCCAAAGTCGCTGGAAAACGATTTTAATATTAAATGGAACTCGCTGTGCGTCTCAGCCGAATATGCAAAAAACATTCCGCGTGACAATCCTGAAATTTTTGCGGCCCTTAAGCGGGTCTTTGCCTTTAGCAATTTTGTTGCAAGAAGCTACATCCATACTCCTGAACTGCTCAAAAATCTTATTGAAAGCGGCGATCTTCAAAAGAGTTATAAAGTAAATAAATACAACGATAAGCTTAAAACCGCTCTTTTATCATTAGAAGGAGATGCAAAATCAGGCATCCAATCCCCGGTATCCAGCCTCCAGCATATCTTTAGACGATTCAGGCTTTATGAAATGGTGCGCATTGCGTGGCGTGACCTTGCCGGATGGGCAGATCTTGAAGAAACCATGGCCGATCTTTCGGCCCTTGCCGATGCCTGCATAAACCATGCGCTTTCACATCTGTATAAATGGCAATGTTTGGAATACGGCATCCCCACCGGCCCTGACAGCTCTCAACAACACCTTGTGATTATAGGGATGGGCAAGCTTGGAGCCTGTGAACTAAACTTTTCCTCAGACATTGATCTAATCTTTGCCTATCCTGAGCCCGGAAAAACAAAAGGTAAAACAGCATCAATAAGTAATGATGAGTTTTTTGTGCGACTTTGCAGACATTTTTTTAATGTTATCAGTGCAACCACATCAGAAGGTTTTGTTTTTCGGGTAGATACACGGCTAAGACCTTATGGGGAAAGCGGTCCTCTAATTATGAGCTTCGATAACATGGAGGCTTATTATCAGAGGCAGGGAAGAGAATGGGAACGTTACGCATGGATCAAGGCAAGAATTGTGGCTGATGAAAAGGGGGCCGGCAACAGTCTTCTTGAAAGGCTTCAACCATTTGTCTACCGCAGATACCTTGATTTTGGAGTCTTTGAATCTTTAAGGGAAATGAAAAATAAAATTTCACTTGAAGTTAAAAAGAAAGGGATGAAAAGCAATATTAAGCTTGGCCCCGGAGGAATACGGGAGATAGAATTCTTCGGTCAGATATTTCAGCTTATACGCGGCGGCGTGACCCCTATTCTTCGGGAACGCCGCATTTATAAAGTATTAACAGCCTTATCCCAAAATAATTACATAGAGAAAGATACTTGCAATGAACTTATAAAAGCATACGAATTTTTACGCAAAACCGAACACCGTCTTCAGGAATTTTCTGACCAGCAGACCCACAGGCTTCCGTTGGATCATGCGGGCAGAGAACGCCTTGCCGTATCAATGGGTTTTATTGACTGGGAATCTTTTGCTTTGCATCTCAGCAGACACATGGAAAGGGTTCATTATCATTTCAATACATTGCTGACCGAAAAAGAGCCGGATAGCCGGACAGAGCATGATAAACAAGAGGCAAAAATCGAAATCGAATTAAAGGGTATATGGCAAAACCTGATAGATAATGAAAAAAGCATAAATTTGCTTTCTGATGCCGGGTTTGACAAGCCAGAGGAAGTCTTGCTCCTGCTGGATCATCTTCGCAACGATTCACAGACTCGCGCGCTCAGCATCGAAGGCCGGAAACGGCTTGACAGGCTAATCCCGATTGTCCTGCGAGAAATCGGCAAATACGGGCTACCTTATTCCGTCCTTAATCGAATAATAGATTTGATCAAAACTATTGAAAGGCGAACCTGCTACATTGCCCTTCTGCTGGAAAACCCGGCAGCGCTTACCCATCTGGTAAAACTTGCGAATGCCGGTCCATTGGTTATTTCATTTCTATCCCATCATCCTGTGCTTCTTGACGAACTGCTTGATCCGCGCACCCTGTATGTCCCGCCTGAAAGGGATGAACTTGAAAAGGAGGTGCAAAAAAAGCTTGAGCCGATTCCCCGTGATGATCTTGAAAACCAGATACAGGAATTATGCATATTCAAACAGGTTAACATATTGCGAGTGGCTGCGGCAGATGTTACCGGCGCGGTGAAGCTGATGAGAACCAGCGATCATCTTACCGAAATTGCCG
>JABMRH010000277.1 GCA_013202725.1 Desulfobacteraceae bacterium | reverse complement strand
GCTCAATTTTGTTAAAGTTCAAGGCAGGATAAAATTTTAACAACACAATTACGATATGACGGAACTACGGGGCAAGCAGGAATACATTGAGTATTTTGAGGATAGCGCTAAAGCTTCACTTCGTGCAAAATTTGAGCCTGACACAGAAATTGGGCAAAAGGGAGCGTTTTGCAAAGGTCTCTATATCTGTTGCGCAGATAGGTTGGCTATCTGTGTAAATGCTAAAGGATCGGATATCGCCAGATCTGCAAGCACTTTGCGGTCAAGCTCGATGTTTGCCGTTTTTAACCCGTGGATGAATTTACTGTATGACATGTCATTCATGCGGGCTGCCGCATTAATCCTGAGAATCCAGAGTCTGCGAAAATCCCTTTTGCGAACTCTTCGATCACGATAAGCATACATGAGCGCTTTATCTACAGCATCGGCAGCCGTGCGAAATAATTTGCTGCGGCCCCCGCGAAACCCTTTGGCTAATTTTAAAACCTTGTTGCGACGTTTTCTTGCTTTAAAACCTCTTTTAATGCGCATAATTTACTCCTTAAAATATTTAGCTCGGCTACCACTCAACTTAGGTATTAGGAAGAAGCAGCCGTATTTCCTTCTTGTTGGATTTGTCGATAATCTGGCCTTGTCTCAAAGACCTCTTACGCTTGGAGCTCTTTTTGGTTAATATATGACTTGAATGCGATTTTGAAAAGACGAATTTGCCTGTGCCTGTTTTCTTGAAACGCTTTGCAGCGGATCTGTTTGTCTTGATCTTTGGCATGTTATATTTTCTCCTTTACAGCTCAAAAATCGATGGCGTGAGCAATTGACAAAAGCCGGCTCACGCCATCAAAACCTTTAAAAAATGTTCAATTTTGCCTGCTCGCTTTGTTTTTATATTGAATAGAGGTTCAAGTTCAAGGAAGGCGAAAATTTGAGCCTAATAATAAAATTTGTTATCATAATTAAAGATTATTAATAATAAATAATCCGGTTTCCGGTTATTATTTTGGCGATAGAATCATCATCATACTGCGTCCCTCAAATTTGGGATGCTGTTCCACAAGTGCTATATCCTCGGTTTCTTTGGCAATCTGTTCAAGCAAATCCCTGCCGCGCTGAGATAGCATAATTTCACGGCCTCTGAAAATAACCGTTACTCTGACCTTATCCTTCTTGCCGATAAATTTCTTTATATGACCTATCTTGGTCTGGAGATCGTGATTCCCGGTCTTTGGACGTATCTTTATCTCTTTTACCTGAAATGAGCTTTGCTTTTTTTTTGCTTCCTGCAATTTCTTGGTCAGTTGATACTTATACCGCCCATAATCCATTATTTTGCAAACAGGAGGGTTTGCGTTAGGAGAAATTTCCACCAGGTCAAGACCAAAATCCGAGGCCGTTGCGAGCGCCTTATAAGTTGGAATAATGCCGATCTGATTGCCGTCAGGATCTATCACCCTTACCTCTTTTGCTCTTATCCTATTATTAATGTTTATTCTGTCTGATCTGGCTGGTCTATTTGTGTGTCTGAATATTGCTATGCCTTTACCTCCTAATGTTGCGGTTCAATCAACTGTAGTAAATCTTAATTTTCAATCCTTATTTGCAAAACTATCGCATATATAACAACATTAAGAAATGCAAGAAAAAAATACGATTTAAAACCTTATTGATTTAAATACAGAGAGACTACTGTATAAGTGTATAGTCGGCCAACAGGCTTCCCGCCCAGTAAGCATTATTCGGATTTGCAAAATATTGCCTTAAAAGTCTCAGGCTCTTTTCACGTAATATATTTGGAATAATTGAAATTTTACTATTTCTATACAAAGGAGATAATTTTGTCAAATCAGACCTTGTGAATCCTCCCATTACATCTTCATATGCATAAACAATTTTGCCGATATTGCTTAAAACAAGAGCGCAGTAGCACATAAGGCACGGTTCCAGTGTGCAGAACAGGGTTGTTTCTTTTTTATTTAAAACCCCTTTAAAATCGGCAAGGCGCCTTAAAGCAACTATCTCTGCATGGTCTATTTCATTTGCGGAGGTTCCCGAGGTGCCTGCCCGGGATCCGGTTGCGACAATCTTATCCTGATGCACTATCACACACCCCACAGGGAATTCTCCGGATGACAATGCCTTTTTTGCCTGGTCAAGCCCTTTTTCCATAAAATAATTATAGTTAGTAAGTCGCGTCATATTGAGCAGCTTCCATCTATTTCAAAAGCATAAACAATTCTTGCTTCCATCATGGCCTGTTTTTCCGAAATTGACGTAAAACCAGCATTTCCGGCAATTTCGAGGCTCTCAGGTTTTGAAGGTATTGAATCAAGGCCGTGTGAAATAACATCGCCGGTTGATCCGCTGACAATTTCCGCATCCTCTCCGTTTGATACAACAACGACAGGCACCTGATAACCGGCAACAAGTCTTGATACGGCAAGTGCCGACCGGCGTCTGGTTACCAGGGAACCGGGGCCGTATTTTATTATCATGCAGATCCTGCCTGATAAAGTAACCATGAGATCAATATTTACAACAGCCGTTTTATCTCCTGCATTTACAAGAAGTTGATGACCGGCTTTGATCTCATTTTTTTGATACCCCTTATCATTGACAAGCAAACGGGCTAATTTTTGCCTGTACCGTTCGTCATGTGTATCTTTTATGCTTTCGCCGGTGATATAATCTGTAAGTTCGCCAAGCACCAGATAGCCTTTCCCCATTTTATAACCTCCCCCTTCTCCCGGTGGACGCTTCCATCAAACTTTCTCCTTACAATTATTCAACATAGTCAACTACATTCTTCAGTTCAATTACCACGTCAACTTATAAACTAATGTCCCGCAAGCCCTGTCGCTTGGAAGCGTTGGATTTGCGTTTAGCCACTCTTCCTGCCTCCCTTAGTTTTGGAAGGCAATTTCTTAGCGGCTTGCTCCAGTTGCTTTATGCTTTCCGCCTCTCCGATGGCCTCCTTGTATTCACGACGCCGAACTTCAAATTGATCGTATTCTGCTTTCGCATGTTCTTCGGCGGTTTGTTTGCTCACCTTGCCCGCATTGGGCAGTATCTTGCGGTCGTTGAATCGCAAAAACTCATCCAATTTCTGCCCCCAATCCTTCATAAAAACCTGCTTGCGGCGTTTGGCCTGGTCTTCGGCAAAATCCAGCCACATGACAACGACCCGGTTTAATTCATCAATTTCCTCTTCTCGCAGATAATTCTTGGCCGTAGTGACATCGGTTTTGCGAACCTCGCCGCCCTTCCAACTGGTCAATCCCATATTGGGGAGCAGGTTGTCGGCGCGGGACTGAATCAGCTCAGCCGCCGTCATGCTGGTAGCCGCAAAATGAAGTTTGTTCTGGATGATGCTGAAAAACTTTGTAGTTTCACCCCATGACGGATCGTAATCTCCCGCCATAGCGAAGATTTCCTTAACCCGCAGGTACATCCGCCGTTCGCTGGCACGAATATCTCGGATACGCGCCAGCATTTCATCGAAATAGTCAGGTACAGATGAACCTGCCACGGGCGGGTTCTTCAGCCGCTCATCGTCCATGACGAAGCCCTTAACAATGTACTCTTTCAGGCGCTGGGTCGCCCAGATGCGAAAACGGGTGGCCACATGGCTTTTGACCCGGTAGCCCACGGAAATGATCATATCCAGGTTGTAATAATCCAGCAGGCGTTTAACCTCCCGATTTCCCTCCCGGCGAACCGACAAATATTTTTTGTGAGTTGACTCCGGGGCCAGCTCGCCTTCCTCGTAAATGGAGCGAACGTGATGGCTAATGTTCTGCTGTGAACTTTGGAATAGTTCGACCATAAGCTGCTGGGTCAACCAGACAGTCTCATTTTCCAGACGGACTTCCAGCTTTACCCGACCATCATCGGTCTGGTAAACAAGCACTTCACCTTTACCTGGATCTTCCGGTAAAAATTCGTGTTCATTCGTGTTCATTCGTGGTTCCCCCTCATACTTCCACGTCCCACATGCGTTTCATGAACTCCTCTTCGGTAAGGCAGACCAGGTATCTCCTTCCTGCTAAAGATTCGGCAGCCGGCAATTCTTCCTGTTTTTTCCCTTTATCCTTACAATTATTCAACATAGCCTGTCGGAGCATAGCGTAGATCCCGCTATCGGGGCCCTGCCTGTCCTGTAGCTTCGGCAGATGGTACTGGGGTGAAATCATGTTTGCTTTTATTTAACCGGGGTCAACTACCTTCTTCAGTTTAATTACCACGTCAAGTTATAAACTGAAGAACGTCCCATAGATTCTTTTTTTACCATCCTTAGCAACCTGTGCAATTTTTGCACAAGTTGAATCTGGCAACAATTCACCCGTTGTATAGATATTCCTTATGTGCCTGACAACAACGGTTCTGTCTCGTTGAAAAAGATTCGCCATCTGATGGGTATCCAGCCAGACAGTATCCTCAACCAAGCTAACTTCTAAAGACGTTTGTCCGTCTTCCGTCTGATATATGATTATCTCGCCTTTATTTTGTTGAACATTCATGTTTCAGATAATTTTCCATTCTTGATATCGGCTACCAGTTCATCTATTTCAAACACCCTGTTGCTGAAGTGCTCACCACTTACTGTCTCTCAATAAACAAAAGGCTTTTTCACTTTTTTATGAT
>JABMRH010000276.1 GCA_013202725.1 Desulfobacteraceae bacterium | reverse complement strand
GGGTCGGGCCACGCTATCCATCTGATATTTACGGGTTAACCTCCCAAACATAAGTGTTTTTAGCTCTTAAAACGCTATTTTCAGGCGTAAAACTACTCATATAAGCAGCCTGCATTTCACGAAGATGATATGCACCCCCTGATTCCACAATGCGTGATGTGCCATACGTGCCCCGGAAGGTAATGTCTTTTTGCTCTTGCCATCTTCTTATACGCTTTTTCCCTTAAAAAGGTATTTTACATCACAAAAATACCCTTTTAAGGCCTTATATGACGCTATATTTAAATGATTTATTCACAATATCAATATGTTCCTATGACCCGACCCCCAGGGGCCAGGGGAAAACTGAAATTAAAATATAACGATAAATTGTCAGATGCAAGCCCTTGAGAATGGTATCATGCAGCAGGATGATCTGAACATGATAAAATATTGGATGCAAAAACAGTCCCCGCTGGCTTGCATTCGAGACCAATGCCTTGTTATAAATTCCTTATGTTAGGAAGCCCACTTTATTGATGGTGTCCTATGAGATTGAACACAGTCACACAAATATAAGTTGATGAGGTTTTGATATGGGATCCGACTCTACTCATTGTTATCCTCTTAGGGAATAATCCCTATTTTCTTCAGAAACTGTTTGGCAACCTCTCTGGGCTTCTCCCCCTTTTCATCAACTTTATAGTTCAATTCCGCCATTGCAACATTATCGATCTTTCCACTCAATTGATTTAAAATTCCGGCAATTTCCGGGTATTTATCCAATGTTTCTTTTCGGACTACCGGCGCGGCATAATATGACGGGAAAAAACTTTTATCATCTTCAAGCATAACCAGATTGAATGCCGGAATACGGCCATCAGTAGCAAAACCACAAATTATATCTACTTCTTTTTCCTGCATAGCTATATACATCAATCCAGGATCCATTTCTCTGACTTTATTCTTAAATTCAAAATCATAATGCTTTATCAAGGCAGGATATCCATCAGGACGTTCCATAAATTCGGAGGTAAAACCCGCGACAAACTTATCTTTCCATTTTTTCAGATCTGTGATGTTTTTTATTCCATTTTTCTTTGCCTGTTCGCTGCGCATAGTAAGAGTATAAGTATTATTAAAGCCAAGAGGTTTAAGCCACACCAGATTAAACTGTTCCAGATACATTTCCTTAATTGTCTTATACGCCTTTTCAGGTTCAGCAATTACTTCCATTTTCAAAATAGCAGTTAGAGCTGTGCCGGTATACTCAGCGTAAATATCAATATCTCCTCTCTTCAAAGCGTTATGACAAACAAAAGTACCTCCCAGATTAAATTTATGTTCTACCTGCAAATCGGTTTTTGCTTCCAGTAATACCGACATCATCTCACCAAGAATAACTTGTTCTGTGAAATTCTTTGACCCAATTACTATTTTAGACTTTTCCTTTTTTGTACATGTGATATTCACAAGAATCAGAATAACTGCCAAAAGCATACAAATTTTTTTAATTAACATGGTTTTCTCCTTAATTATATTGAAATCTTTAAGCCTTTTGGCGAAAGTAATTTTTCCATTTGCCCTAATAAATAATCCAGAAAAAGGGCCAATAGAGCTGCAGGAATTGCTCCTGCAAGTATCATATTTGCATTTACCATAGATATACCACGAAATATTAGCTGCCCTAATCCACCGGCACCGATAAGAGCGCATAGGGTAGTTATGCCAACATTAATAACAGTAGAAGTTCTTATCCCCGCCATAATAACCGGTAAAGCAAGCGGCAATTCTACCATATGAAGAAGCTGAAAATTAGTCATACCCATCCCTCTTCCCGCTTCAATAAGAGCAGATTCTACCCCTTCAATCCCTGTGAATGTATTCCTTATAATCGGAAGAAGAGCGTATAGAAAAAGAACTATTACTGCAGGCTTTGCCCCGATCCCAAACAATGGGATCATAAAACCCAGTAAGGCAAGACTGGGTATTGTCTGAATTATACTGACTAACCCCAAAACAACAGAAGACGATTCTTTGTAACGGGTTAATATAATACCTGCAGGCACACCCGTAACAATTGCCATACACATAGCAATCCCTGTAAGCTCTATATGTTCCAGGGTAAGTGTACCTATTTCTAAAAGTCTGCTTTGGAAAAAAACAAAAAATTCTATCATTTTGTTACAATCTTCTCTATTCTAATGGTATCACCCTCGACCTTAAAATTGTAGCCGCCAAGAAACTGCTTTACAAAATCATTGGCAGGATTCTTAATTATATTAACCGGCGAATCTATTTGCACTATAACACCATCACGCATTATAGCCAGCCTATCACCCAATTTTATAGCCTCTACAATATCATGAGTAACAAAAACTATAGTCTTTTTCAGTTTTCTTTGTAACTTAAAGAACTCATCCTGCAACTGTTCCTTAGTAATCGGGTCCAAAGCGCCAAAGGGTTCATCCATTAAGACTATTTGAGGATCGGCCGCTAAAGCTCTACAAACACCTATCCTCTGTTTCTGTCCGCCGCTTAGTTGTACAGGGTATTTATCTTTGAGTGAGCCTGCCCCTAATCCCACCATTTCCAACATATCTGAAATCCGTTTTCCACTATCTGTTGAATCCCGCTTTAGAAGATGCGGCACCAGATCTATGTTCTTGCCGACAGTCAAATGAGGGAATAATCCTACCTGCTGAATTGCATAACCGATACTACGCCTTAATATAATTGGATTGTAACTATTAATATTAGTTCCATTAATGAGAATTGTGCCGGAAGTCGTTTCTATTAATCTGTTTATCATCTTCAGTGTGGTTGTCTTACCACAACCACTGGTCCCAACAAGTACAAACAACTCACCTTCTTTTACTGTAAAAGTAATATCTTTGACTGCTTTTGTTCCATCAGGATAAGCCTTGCCGACATTAATAAGTTCTATCATAAAATAGATATCCTAATTTATTTATTTAAAACCTTGAGTTTGGCAAATATTTTTAATTTTCAAAATCTCTTTTTGCTTACCTGCCTGCCGTCAGGCAGGAACCCAAAACGTTTTTGATAAATCTAAGGCTCATTTTGGACGATTTCTATAACGATTAAACTCAGCCGCGCCGCTTTCTGCGTCGGCTGGAGTGCCTTGTTAGCTGCTTTTCTAAATGTCCAATTCATTTTCATCAACAGCCGTTAGTTCTAGGAGAGGAACCGATTGAACGGCATTGCCAGCAATACCTTTGATAGAGCCATACATATCAGTAGTATTCAATAAAACCTTGTCAATTTGTTTTTCTCGCTTTTTCCATATTCCTCTCATCGAACGCTGCTCGGATTCGAGATCAGATTTCATTTGCGTGAAACCTTCAACTATTGCTTCTATCTGTAGTTTGAATTCATTACTTGTTAGGAAATCATAAAGCATACCCATTTTGTCGCCTTTATTATCCTGAGTAATTATTGCCGTACTAATTTTAATAATTGATTCCCGTAAAACAGTACACAACCCTTTGAATTCTTCAAATGAGCATATCCAAACACCATCCTTTAAACCAAGACGATCCATATCAGACGGCATTACTTCAGTAACTAAAACTCCAATATTCGCGTTTTTTTCACGAATATCTGCCTTAAACTTTTCAATCCAATTCGGCTGGAATGCTTTTGAACGTTTACTTTCGTAATAAATTGTTCCGCAGTTTTGTCGTGTGCGTGTATGAACAATTTGAAGGCAATCTGCACCACGCTCGCCTTTTTTTATTTCCTGTATAGTATCTAGTGGGAATTTATCAGACAACCATTTTTCTATACCTAATTCCTGTACTTCGCCTTGCGTTTGCATTGATCCTTGTTCTTGTTTTCTCTTCATCTCCTCAGTTAGCCTTTTTTGATCTTCTAACTGTTTTTCGAGCTCTTTGAACTTCAATTCGTTTTTAATATTTTCTTCTTTTCGTATTTTTTCTTTTTCTTCCAGCAGCCTCTTGTTTAGCTCTTTTTCTGATTCTGCTTTTAATGAGTCTTCCAGCTCATTCTTTTCTCTTTTGAGTTTTTCAAGCTCTATTGATGTTTTATTAAGCTCCTTGATTTTGTCGGATTTTTCTTCCAGTTCCTCGCGAAGTGATCTAAGGGCGTCAGATTGCTCTTCTTCAGCCTCAGCTTTGTATTTTTTCCTTAGAGCAAGCTCTTTTTGTTTGACCTCCTCTTTAACTTGTTTTTCTATGAGTTCATTTTGTAGCTTTCTATCAGCCTCAAGTTTCTTTCGTTCCTCATTTAGCATTGACGTTTGTGCATCTATTTTTTCTTTTTCTTTAGCCAATTCATCGTTGTACTGTTTTTTAAGCTGCTCATCGACTTGGTGATACAAAATATCATTTACGTCGATTTCTTGGCCACACTGAGGACAATTTATTATGCTTTTTTCCTGTTTCATGATTTCCTCTAAAGGACATAAGGGTCAGGTCTTCATTCTTGACAGAATTTTATGGAGAGTGAAG
>JABMRH010000275.1 GCA_013202725.1 Desulfobacteraceae bacterium | reverse complement strand
AGGCTTAAAATTTGAGCCTGACGCCGAAATTGGGCAAAATGGGGCGTTTTGCAAAGGTCTCAGAGGGTTACATCCATGAGTAAGAATTCCTTAAAAAAAATTAGAGAATCTCTTATGATGAGCAAATCCGAACTCGCCAGGGAAGCAAATGTTTCGCCGATTACTATTGCTCGCATAGAAAAAGGCATGAAGTGCAGAATGGAAACCAAACGAAAAATTCTTTTGGCGCTTGGTTTTGGGCTTTCCGATAAAAAGAAGATATTTGGTAGTTAAGAGCATATTATGTTATTCAGGAAAACATCACATCTTGTTGGTCTGGACATAGGTTCCGGGGCTTTAAAAGCCGGCGAGATTGTGGAAACAAAAAGCGGGCACTGCCTGCAGCATTTCGGAATGCTGGATATTGCTCACGGCGCTATTGAAGAAGGGGTTATTAAGGATGCCGACGAAATTGCCGCTTCAATCCGCAAGCTCTTTAACGAAAATAGTTTCAAGACGCAGAATGTCGCCATGTCAATCGGCGGCTACTCTGTAATTGTTAAAAAGATCAGCGTTCAAACAATGACGGAAGAACAACTTCAGGGAGTTATTAATTCTGAGGCAGAGCAGTATATTCCATTTGATATAAGCGAGGTTAATCTTGATTACCAGATACTTGGAGAGACTGAAAACAACCCGAGTCAGATGGATGTGCTTCTTGTCGCAGCCAAAAAGGAGGTTATCGACAGCTATGTCAATCTTATTCAGATGGCCGGGCTTAATCCCTGTGTAATAGATATCGATACTTTTGCGCTGCAAAATATCTTTGAACTAAATTATGCTACGGAAGATGAAAACATTGCTCTTATTGATATCGGAGCCGGCAAGACCTCGTTGAATATACTGAAGGGTAATTCTTCCCTGTTTATGAGAGATGTGACGCTTGGATGCGGTATGATAAACAGGAAAATCGTTTCACTTATTGATTGTTCCTACGAGGAAGCCGAACAGCTTAAATACGGCGATCAACCAGACAAAATTTCCCATGATGATCTAAAAGAAATTATTTCATCGGTGGCAGATGACTGGTGCGATGAAATAAGGCGCGCTCTTGACTTTTTTTATTCCGCATATCCTGATGATCAGATAAAAAGGATTATTCTGAGCGGTGGAGGGGCTCACATTAAGGAATTTCGTGAACTTCTCGCTATAGAAACATCATCTGAAGTGGAAATAATTAATCCTTTTAAAAATATTCAAATAGATAAAAAAAGTTTTGATATTTCATACCTTGAACGAATAGCCCCTCAGGCTGCCATCAGCATGGGGCTATCAATTAGAAAAATTGATGACAAATGATACGAATTAATCTTCTGCCATTTCGTGTTGCGCGTAAAAAGGAGAATATACGACGTCAGATCTCCATTTTTCTGCTATCTTTTTTATTGGTCACTCTGATTATGATCTATTATAATATGAGCCTAAACAGTAAGATGCTGGATCTGAATACCAGGACAAATAAAATTACAAAGGAGCTGGCCAAATATAATAAGATCAATAATGAAATAAAATTTATCAAAAAAAAGTTGGAACTGCTGACAAAGAAGACAGATGTCATTAAGAATCTTGAACTGAGTCGTGAAGATGCCGTCCGTTTGCTCGATGCCATGACAGAGATGGTTATTGAAAAACGGATGTGGCTGAGCATGTTGGAAACAAAAGAAAAAACCGTCAATATTAAGGGGATTGCTTTAGACAATAAAACCGTGGCCGATTTTATGACGCGTCTTGAGGATTCAAAGCTTTTTAAGAGGGTGGAATTGAAAACCACAAAACAACAAAAAGTTAAAAAAAGTATAAATCTGAAAAGTTTTGAAATCACATGTGAAACCGCGCCTTTCAAAAAATCCGTTGTAGATGGGGCAAAAAAATAAATGAAAAAGATTAAAATATCATTGGAATCACTTTCGCCTGTTTTTGAAAAGGTCGAAAAAATTTCAAAGAAACAAAGGATGCTGATATATTACGGGACCATAACGCTTTTGATAGGCGCTTTTGTATATTTTTGTTGTCTCCCCAAACACAAGACAATCGATGAATTAAACCAGAATTATGATAAGCTTGAGCAGCAGCTTGCTTTGGCCAAAATAAATTCAATGCAACTGGGGAAATTTCGAAACAATATGAAAGAGGCGGAAAAGGATTACAGGCTTGTAATGAAAGCATTGCCGGAAAAACAGGAAATACCGGCCTTGCTGGCAGGTATTTCACAAGCCGGCCAGGTTGTCGGCCTGGAGTTTCTCCTGTTTCAGCCAAAAGCGGAAATAAAAAAGGATTTTTATGCTGAAATTCCTGTATCGATTCAGGTGGCAGGCAACTATCACAATGTTGGGCTTTTTTTTGAGAAGGTCGCAACTTTACCAAGAATTGTTAATATACAAGAAATAAAGATGACTTCGCTGAAGGATAGCGACGAGCTCATCACTTCATGCAGCGCTGTTACTTACAAGTTCATCGATGAAGCTCTTCCTGAGAAAACAGGGGAAAAGAAAAAATAAAACAATTGAGGCACAGAGGCACAAAGGCACAGAGGCACAAAGGCACAAAGGCACAAAGT
>JABMRH010000035.1 GCA_013202725.1 Desulfobacteraceae bacterium | reverse complement strand
CTGTAAAACATTCCACTTCCCACGGCATGCCCGCCTGAACCGCGGCCTGTCTGGCAGGATTCTGTCCGTAGCCGCATGGAAGCACCTGTCCCATGATAACCTCATTAACTTCATCTTTATTAATTCCTGCTCTCTTGACAGATTCTTCTATAACAATAGCGCCGAGTTTTGTCGCTCCAATACCGCTCAAGGAACCGTTAAAGCTGCCCAACGGCGTGCGCACAGCACTTACAATAACTGCTTCTTTCATAGGTTTTTTCTCCCTTATTTTACATATTTCTCCTATACTGCCCCCCAACATCATACAATGCCTGCGTAATCTGGCCAAGGCTGCATACTCTGACAGCATTCATTAGTTCATCAAATATATTCTCTCCGGACAGGGCTGTTTTTTGAAGACGTTTGAGCGCTGCCGGAGCCTTTTTGCTGTTGCGTTTTTTAAATTCTGCAAGACGCGCAAGCTGTGATTCCTTTTCCTGTTTAGTTGCCCTGGACAGCTCAACACAGGAGGTTAATTCTTCCAGGCCGGAATCCTTCTCCCGGAATGTGTTAACGCCGATTATGGGAAGTTCTCCGCTATGCTTCAACATTTCATAGTAAATTGACTCGTCTTGAATTTTGCTTCGCTGGTAGCCTGTTTCCATTGCGCCAAGCACCCCTCCACGCTTGGCAATACTGTCAAACTCGGCAAGAACAGCATCTTCAACCAGTTTTGTCAACTCTTCCACTATGAAGCTTCCCTGGTTAGTGTTTTCATTCCTGGACAAACCCCATTCTCTATTGATAATAAGCTGGATGGCAAGAGCCCGTCTCACAGACTCGCTGCTCGGGGTGGTAATTGCTTCATCAAATGCGTTAGTATGGAGGCTGTTGCAGTTATCGTAAATAGCGCAGAGAGCCTGGAGAGTTGTTCTGATATCGTTAAACTGGATATCCTGGCTGTGCAGGGAGCGGCCTGATGTCTGTATATGGTATTTCAGCATCCGGGATCGTTCTGATACGCCGTACTTTTCCTTCATTGCAATTGACCAGATCCGCCTTGCCACTCTGCCGATTACCGTATATTCGGGATCCATTCCGTTTGAAAAAAAGAATGACAGATTTGGCGCAAAGCTGTCAACCGGCATCCCCCTGGACAGGTAATTCTCAACATATGTAAACCCGTTGGCAAGCGTTAACGCAAGCTGTGTGATAGGGTTTGAACCTGCCTCTGCAATATGATAGCCGGATATGGAAACAGAGTAGAAATTTTTAACATTGTTTTTTATGAAGAATTCCTGGATATCTCCCATCATCTTCAGGGCGAATTCTATGGACAATATGCAGGTATTCTGGCCCTGGTCTTCCTTTAAAATATCGGCCTGTACTGTTCCGCGGATGCAGGACAACACATGGGCGCGAATTTTATCCATTTGCTTCTTTGTCGGTTTTTTACCTTTTTCGGCTTTGAACTTATCAACCTGCTGGTCTATGGCTGCATTTAAAAACATGGCGAGAATAATTGGAGCAGGCCCGTTAATAGTCATTGAGACAGATGTGTTCGGCGCGCACAGATCAAAACCTTTATAGAGGATTTTTACATCGTCCAGGGTGCAGATGCTTACGCCGGAAGTGCCTACTTTGCCGTAAATATCAGGGCGCCTGTCAGGATCGTATCCGTATAATGTGACTGAATCAAAGGCGGTTGACAAACGTTTTGCCTCATAGTCGGCGGACAGAAGCTTGAATCTGGCGTTAGTCCTGGCCGGATCGCCTTCTCCGGCAAACATGCGTGTCGGTTCTTCGTCTGTCCGTTTAAGAGGGAATACACCGGCGGTATATGGAAAATGGCCCGGCACATTTTCTTCCCTGAGCCATGAGTATATTTCTCCGGGATCTTTGAACTTCGGCAGGGCAATTTTAGGTATCTTTGTATGGGCTAAAGAATTAAAAAACAGGGGAACCCTGAACTCATGGTTGCGGACATGATATACAAATTCATCTTTGCTGTAAGTTTTTTTTATGTTTTCCCATTCGTTCATGTGTTTTACTGTGTCTTTGTCCAGCCTCTTTTTAGCTTTTGCAATTTCTTTCTTAAGGCGGGAAACCAGCTTTGAAGTTTCCTGATCAGGCTTATCATCGGATATCTTCTTTGATGTTTCTTCCAGATGCCAGACCTTTCTCAAAGTATCTGCCTGCTCAATTGTTTTACTTCGATACATTCTGACCGTATCGGCGATTTCCGACAGATAGCGTGTCCGCTCAGTCGGGATAATAATAGTTTTGGAGCTTGATGTTTTTGTTTTAGGTTTCTTGAGACTGGAGTTGAATTTTATGCCGGTTTTATCGGCTATTGTTTTAAGAATTGAATAATAAAGGGCTGTGACTCCATCATCATTGAACCTGGAAGCTATTGTTCCAAAGACCGGCATATCTTCGGGCAATTTGTCCCATGCATTTTGATTGCGCTGTATCTGCTTGCGAACGTCACGCACAGCATCTTCACCGCCCATTTTTTCATATTTATTAACGACAACAAGATCGGCATAATCGAGCATGTCAATCTTCTCGAGCTGGGAAGCCGCGCCAAACTCACTGGTCATTACATATATGGACACATCGACAAGATCGGTAATTTTTGAATCCCCCTGCCCGATACCCGCTGTTTCCACTATTATAAGGTCAAAACCGGCTGCTTTAACAACATCGATGGATTCAGGCAGGGCATCCGGGATTTCTGCATTTGATCGGCGGGTGGCAAAGGAGCGCATATAAACCCTTGGGTTGCTGATGGCGTTCATGCGTATTCTATCTCCTAAAAGGGCTCCTCCGGTTTTTCTGCGGGAAGGATCGCAGCTTAAAATTGCTACCCGTACTTTTGTCAGGTCATGCAGAATGCGGAGAATCAGTTCGTCTGTCAAAGATGATTTTCCGGACCCGCCGGTTCCTGTAATGCCGATTACAGCTGTTTTGTGCCTGTCCACATTTTTTGCGAGCCAGGATTTTAATCCGGCAAGCTGCCTGTTTCCCCGGGGTTTTGCCTGTTCAATGGATGTAATCAGATTTGCGATCATCACTACGTTATCGGAAGACAGCTTGCTAAGGTCAAAGTTATCTTTTACTATCGAAAAATCAACATTTTTGACCATATGGTTAATCATACCCTGAAGCCCCATGGATGCCCCGTCCTCAGGAGAATATATTTTAGCAACACCATATGCCTCAAGCTCTCTGCTCTCTTCCGGCACTATTACTCCGCCGCCACCGCCAAAGACCTTGATATGCGAAGACTTTTTTTCCTTTAAAAGATCCACCATATATTTGAAGTATTCCACATGACCGCCCTGATAACTTGAAACGGCTATACCCTGCGCATCTTCTGCGATTGCGGCATCAACAACATCACTGGCCGACCTGTTATGCCCGAGATGTATGACTTCAACTCCTGTGTTCTGGAGTATTCTGCGTATTATGTTTATTGACGCGTCATGACCATCAAAAAGCGATGTGGCTGTTATCATCCTTATATTGTGTTTGGGCCGGTATGCTTTAACTTCAGCGGTCATGCCTTCCTCCTGTGCTTTTATACAGGTTGTGTTTTTTGCGTAAATAGTCCAAGGATAAATTTCGTTTGAAGTTCAATATAATCTTCAATGCTGTAATGGTTTGCAAGAAACCAGCGCCGGAAAGTCCACATGTGCCCTAAAACAGAAATATTGTGAGCAACAAGTTCAATTGAGCGTTCATCTATGTGGGGCAAATTGCCGGAAGAGATAAGGCTTCCTAATACTTTTATAAAAAGACCGGTAATGCGAAGTTCGTTTTCAAGCACCCTTTTTTGCCACTGGGAGGGCAGCGATTGTGTCTCCTGGTATATAAGGAGGATAAAATCACTCATCCTGTGACAAACCATGAAATATTCACGGATTACCTCTGCCAGAGCATTTTGTCCCCCCTTTGCTCTGGCCAGGGCATCCGACATACCCTGTTCAACCTCCATATGGATT
>JABMRH010000274.1 GCA_013202725.1 Desulfobacteraceae bacterium | reverse complement strand
TCAGGTTCATCCCGCCTGAGGCGGGACTCGAAATACTTAATGTATTCCTGTGGTTAAAATATTCGCCTTCCTTGAACTCGAACAAAATTGAGCATTTTTCAAAGGTCTCACTCTGCAATTGCAAAAGCCCCTTCAAATCCGTTTTCAATAAGTTTATTTTCGTATTCAATCGCCTGCTGCAGGGTTGAGCATCTGCCGACACGCACACGGTAGAATGTTTCATCCCCGTTGTTATATATTGTTATATGCGCATTCTTGTATATTAAATCAACTTTTTGCTTTAATCTCTCAGCATTGTTGCGATCGGCGAATGCCCCTATTTGAACGGTAAAGTCCCCTTTATAATAGTCTATCGGAACATAGGATGGACCGGAATCCTTTTTTGCCGTCGATGGAGAAGGGATTCCAAGCGCTGTTATTTGAACCGAAGCGGTGCCCGGGCCGACAATGCCCAGCTTTTTTGCCCCGGTATAGGAAAGATCTATTATTCTGCCACGGACAAACGGCCCTCGATCATTGATCCTTACATCAATCTCTTTGTTGTTTTGAAGATTTTTCACTCTGACACAGGTGCCAAGCGGCAGAGTTTTATGCGCTGCCGTCATTGCGTACATATTATATGTCTCTCCGTTTGCGGTCTTCCTTCCATGAAACTTACTGCCATACCATGACGCCTTTCCGCTCTGGCTGAAACCTTGAGAATGAGGAATGGGCTGGTACCACTCGCCCATGACATTATAGGGCTTTGGATATCCGGGAATGCTTTGAGGAGGCTTTGTCTTCGAGCAACCAAAAACAAAAAACAACAGGCCGCAGACAGCAAGAAAACTTAAAAATATATAAAGGCTATTCTTTTTTATCATTATTTCTCAAGCGCAATTTCCAAAACATCCATCATTTTGTCAACAAAGTAAAAATGGATTTCTTTTTTAACCTTTTCAGGTATATCCTCCAAATCCTTCTTATTCCAGCTTGGCATAATAATTGTTTTTATGCCTGCTCGATGGGCTGCAAGGATCTTTTCCTTTATGCCTCCAACCGGCAGCACCTGACCTCTCAGGGTTATTTCACCGGTCATGGCAAGATCCTTTTTAATTTTTTTATGAGTAAGAAGTGAAGTTAGGGCTGTAAGCATGGTAACACCCGCAGAAGGGCCGTCTTTGGGTATGGCTCCTGCCGGTATATGAATATGTATGTCCTGAGTTTCAAAGAAGTCTTCGGCAATACCAAGGGAAACGGCATTTGTACGTATGAAACTAAGAGCCGTTATCGCGGACTCCTTCATCACCTCCCCAAGTTGTCCGGTTAAGGTAAGATCCTTTTTACCCTTCATTGCAGTGGCTTCAACAAACAGAAGTTCGCCTCCTGCTTGTGTCCAGGCAAGCCCCATGGCTAAACCGGGTGTTAATGTTCTTGCGCTGACCTCCGAAGCAAATCGAACAGAGCCGATATAGTCTGCAACATCTTTAACATTTATTTTTGCAGATTCTGCCTCGCCTTCAGCTATCCTTGTCGCGACCCCTCTGCAAATGGTTGCGATTTCACGCTCCAGATTTCTCAGACCGGCCTCTCGTGTATAACCTGAAATTATCTTCTGCAATACCCCTTTTGAAAAGGATATCTGAGAAGCTTTAAGGCCATGTGCTTCACGCTGGCGTGGTATAAGATACCGTGTCGCAATTCTAATCTTTTCGTCCTGCGTATAACCTAAAAGTTCCAGCACCTCCATTCTGTCCCTCAGTGCAGGAGGTATGGGTTCAAGAATATTTGCGGTGGTAATAAACATTACCTTTGACAGATCAAACGACACATCAAGATAGTGATCGGTAAAAGAAAAATTCTGCTCCGGATCAAGAACCTCCAGCAGAGCTGATGACGGGTCCCCTCGAAAATCGCTTCCAAGCTTGTCTATTTCATCCAGCATAAAAACAGGATTGTTTGATTCAGCGCGTCTTATCCCCTGAATTATCCGGCCGGGAAGCGCGCCGACATAAGTTCGCCGATGGCCCCTTATCTCAGCCTCGTCTCTGACGCCACCTAATGAAATACGGATAAATTTTCGTCCCAAAGCCTTTGCTATTGACATGCCCAGGGATGTTTTGCCGGTTCCTGGAGGCCCGGCAAAACACAGTATCGGCCCCTTTGATTCAGGCTTTAACTTGCGAACAGCAAGATATTCTATAATACGCTTTTTTGGTTTCTTGAGCCCGAAATGGTCTTGATCTAATATCCTTCTTGCCTTTTTTATATCAAGGTTGTCCGTGGTGCTTTCATACCAGGGAAGAACAGTCAACCAGTCAAGATAGGTCGACGCTACAGTATATTCGGCAGAAGACGGGTGCATGCGAGACAGGCGGTTGATTTCCCGCTGCGCCTCTTTGAGGGCCTCTTCAGGAAGCTTTTTCTCCTTTATTTTTGCCTTGTATTCTTCAATTTCAACAGCGGTTTCATCCTTTTCACCTAATTCTTCCTTTATAGCCTTAAGTTGCTGATGCAGATAATACTCCCTCTGCTGCTTATCCATGCCTCCCTTCACCTGAGACTGTATCTTATTCCCTAATTCTAAAACCTCTGCCTGGTAATTTAAAAGCCTTGTAACCTCTTTTAATCGTTTTTTAACATCAAAAAGCTCTAAAACCTTTTGTTTCTCTTCAAGTGTTGCGTTAATAAGCGAAGCAATCATATCTGCCAATGTGCCGGGCTCCTGTATCGACTTCGCCATTGACCCTATTTCCTGCGGCAAGCCGGGAGAAAGCTCAACCACCCTGGTAAACAGACTAATAATATTTGCCGTCAGCGCATCGATTTCCTTGTCTTTTTCTTCTTTATCCTTAATATACTCCACCCGGGCCTGAAGATAGGGCTTTACTTTTATAAAACCTTTTACCCTGAACCTGCTTAAACCCTGGACAAGCAATTGAGTCGTATTGTCTTCGGTCTTTGCCATTTTAAGTATAAAAGCGCTTATGCCGATCAAATATAGATCGTCAGGCGTATAAGCTGGCTTGATTTTCATTTCTTTAGCAATAACAAGCCCTATGATACGATCTTTAGACATTGCTTCATCCACCAGTTGCACCGATTCCTTTTGCATGGCTATAATAGGCACAACCATTTTAGGAAAAAGCGCTGTATCAATTAAAGGCAAAACAGGAAGAACTTCCGGAATAGTTTTAGCTCCGGACGCGTCATGCGGTAATTGCTCGGTCATAGGTGCCTCCAAAAAATGATAACTAATATAAAACGGCTATCCATCTATAATCGGTATCCTGTGTGTTCTATCAGGCGGCAATTTCGCAAGCCTGATCTGAAGCAACCCGTTTAAATATGTTGCAATTACTTTATCAGTATCAATAGGCGCCGGAAGAAACAATACGCGCTCAAATCTGCCATACTGTATCTCCGCCAGTCTGTATGTTGAATTTTTAAGCCTGGGCATTTCAGTGCGTTCGCCATAAATTTTGACTGCCCTGGTGTTGATTTCCACACCAAGATTCTCTTTGTTTACACCCGCAATCTCGGCCAGAATAATTATCTCTTCATCTGTTTCATATATATCCATCTGAGGCTTCCACACGCCTTCGGGAAGAGCAAAGAGCGGTCTCATTGATCGAAACATGTCCTCAATACCTCTTCCTATGTCTGAGCTTAACTGATCGGATTCCTTGGTAAATTTTATTTTAATATAATCCATTTTTTGCTCCTGATTTTATGACAATATAAAAATAAAACCTAAAATGATGAATTTGTAAAAAGTCCAAGATGTTATAAAATAATTATCATCACAAAAAGAATTTGTAAAGAAGAGATTGGCGTTAAACACTTTGATTGCCTTTTACCTATAAATACCTTATTAAACAAATATGACTGACACATGCAACACTTCACGTAAATTCGTTATTGGTTCACAGTATTTTATATACTTTGGCGTAATGGGTATTTTTTTGCCCTATTTTAATCTATACTGTTTTCATATCGGTTTCAGCGGTTTTCAAATAGGTGTTCTATCGGCCTTAAGAACAATGGCTATTATCTTATTCCCTTTGTTCTGGGGAGCAATAGCGGATCGCTTTCACATCAGGAAACCGATATATATATTATGTAATTTTATCAGCACGGCAATCTGGGCATTTTTCATATTTACTGCCGACTTTTGGCCGATGCTTGTCATCACCGTCTTTTACGGCATTTTTTATGCTCCCATTATCTCCTTTCTTGAAGCATTTACAATCGATGTATTAGGCAAAGAAAAAAAAAGCTACGGCTCATTAAGAGTCTGGGGCTCAATAGCCTTTATAACGGTTGTCATAATTTTAGGCAAGATAATCGACCTGTATTCCATAAAAATAGTTATTATACTTATTTTCGCAGGGTCCCTGGCCCAGGCCTTTATTTCCACGAAAATTCCGGATACCGTTGCTTTTAAAAAGCGGTCTTATACTTCCAGAGCAAAGGTTCTGCTAAAAAGACGGGTTGTTGTCTTTCTTTTTTGCGCTTTTTTAATGCTGGCAAGCCATGGAGCCTACTATAACTTTTTTTCCATTCACCTTGCAAACATGGGGTATAGCAGCACATTTATCGGAATTACCTGGGCTCTGGCATCATTTGCGGAAATTATTGTAATGATAAAATCGGACATAATATTCAAACGCTATTCAATGGAAAATGTCATAGTGTTTTCATTTATTGTGGCAACTTTAAGGTGGCTGATACTTTTTTCTGCAACATCTCCGGTTGTAATCCTGCTTTCACAGACTCTTCATGCAATAACTTACGGATCATTTCATGTTGCAAGTATACTATATATCGATTCGCTGACTCCGGATAATGCCAAGACCCTGGGACAAGCTGCAAATAATGCCGTAACTTACGGACTCGGCATGACAGTAGGATTTTTAATCAGCGGATGTTTGTACGAAAGCATGGGCTCGTTTGCCCTGTTTTTTATTAGCGCTTTCATTGCGCTTGTGGGAGGCGCTGTATTTAAAGGATCGCAGATGATTGAACAAAGGGATGCCGGGACGATTTGAAAAGAACTTCAGGAGAAAAAATCGGGGGGCAGGGACCGGTCATCCCAATGCTTTATAACAGCTTTCGATATAATAACGCGCCTGGTCTGAATCTTTAAACTTTTGAAAATATGAAATCGCTTTGTTATACTTCCCAACATTCATATAACTTATTCCCAGACAGATATTAAGCTGCTCACTGTCCGGAAATTTCTCAATACCGTCTGAAATGGTGATAATGGATTCCTCGTACAACCCCTTTTTTTGATTAATAATGCCCAATCCTAAATATGCTCGATGATCAGGGTAATAACCCAGGGATTTTTTATACAGTCTTTCAGCGACCCCTTCTTTATCCTTTACAGTTTCAATTCCGGAATAATCGCCGTAGTCAAAGGTCATTGCCATCCTTGAACAAAAATCCGAATGCATTTTATACAATTCCTTATCATCTATCAGTTCAACTTCATCGGCAAAACCGGAAAGATTTTCGTGAAAGTCGGTTCTGAGTTTTTTCCCAAAAGCCAGTATCAATTCACTGGATAAAGCCGGATCGGTTTCAAAATACATAATATCTTCTACCCGCTCTAACCAGACATTGTCGGTTTGCTTAACTCTCCTTTTAAAATCCGAATAAAGGGCTGTTCCTGGAAATATATCAAGTATGTAAAAAATAGCGCCAAGCGGTTTGATCTCATGAATCAAATCAATGGTCTCCTGAATCGTATCCCAGTTTTCTCCAGGGCAGCCGTAAATAAAATAGGCCCGTGCCAGTATGCCGTACCTTGTTGTCAGCGCAAAGGCTCTTTTGATTTGATCGGTCTTAATATTTTTATTCAGGAGATCTCTTATCTTCTCAGAACCGCTTTCCACCCCATAGCTGATCTGAATGCAGCCGGCCTTTCTCATCCAGCATAAAATCTCTTCGCTTACATAATTAACTCGAGAAATTGCCACCCAGACGATTTGAAGGTCTCTTTCAAGGATCTTTTTACAAACCTTTATCACCAGATCTTTTTTGAACGTAAATGTATCATCTGAAAAATAAAAAAAGGTAACTCCCTTTTCATAAAGCAGTTCTATCTGTTTGACAAAATAGTCGGCGGAATGGAACCTGACCTTATGTCCCCAAAGCTTGGGCGACCCGCAAAAGGTGCAGTTTCCGGGACATCCCCGAGTTAATGCAACATGTTGATATTTAAAATATTTTGCAGGAACAGGCAATTTATCGAGGTTTTGAATTTTATCGGCAGGCTTGTTCTTAACTACTTTGCCGTCTTTTCTGAAAGCGATTCCTTTAATATTTTTTATATTTTTATGCCTTGTCTTACCTGGACGATTCTTTTCAAAGCATTTAATCAGGCTTAAAAAGGTGTGCTCGCCTTCTCCTGTTACGGCAAAATCGATCTCCTTGAAATATGTTAAAAGATGCTTCCATAAAAATGTGGCGCCGACTCCTCCAAAAACAATCTTTACCTCCGGATCAAGCTGTTTCGCAATCCGGGCGATATCTATGGCACCCCAGCGGTTTGCGTGCACTATGGAAAAACCTATCACATCAGGCTTCTTTTCGATAAAGGTCTCTTTTATTCTTTGAGGTGTTTCATTAATATTATGCCAGTTCAGTATTTCTACATCATAATTATTTTCCTTTAGCAGCGCCCCTATATAGTAAAGACCTATCGGCACAAAGCTAACCTCTTCGGCATGAAGCCTGTCTTCAAGGCAATATGGATATATGAGCAGTATTTTCGTCAAAACTAAGCTCCGGCCGCCAGCATTATTTTGTGCAAACGCTCTGCTCGCAGGCAGAAGGTCTCCAGCTTTGCATTTATCAGTTGCGGGAAAGGGGAACCGTCGCTTTCAATTGCGAGGAAAGGCAGGTCTTCAATATTCGCCAGGATTTTTCGGAGCCGCTTATTTGTCGGGTCGGTTGCCAGTTTCCCTTCACGATTCATCATCGTGTTTAAAATAGCCTCTGACAGGCGGTTCGGCATACAGCCAAACGGCCCTATGGCAATAGCGCCGCATGCATGAGAGGCTACCTCGGTTATAGTGCCTCCTATTGTGAGAACAGCTTCACCTGTCAGGTTTGAAGATATATAAGGCTCGGCATTTTTTATTATTTCTTCAACGTCAAGAGGTTCCGCGTGAACAAGCCCTGACCGGGACAAAATGGATTTAATAAGCTTTTCGTACTTGGCCATATATTTCTTTTTGATTCCAAATGCCAGCCTCTCCATTGTTGACATCTTATGTTCAGTAAGCCCTTTGTCCATAATGTAGTCGGAATATAATATCCATTCTGCAACAGGTGAACAGACAACAGCAAATCCGCTTTTTGCCAGACGTCTTGTTAAATACTGGCGCGATATTGAATCCCTGCGGACAAATATTTCACCTATAAGGCAGATTACAGGCACCTCTTTTGGTGGAAGTTTCACAGAAATTCGGCTAAAACGTTCGGAAGTGCGAACCAACTGTTTTTCCAGTTTAGAAAAATCCCCTCTTTCCATCTCTTCCAATATCAGATTCCATTCCTCATTAAATATCCTCATCCCATCTTCGGTATCTGTTGCATTGGCTAATATCATCGACCGTATGTCTTCCATAACGTCGGATATTACAACAGTGCACCATGCTCTTACCTGGAAATCTTTTCCTAAACCGGCATAAGAATTCTCTGATGTCAGTGAAAACATGGCTACATCCGGCAGTTCAAGCCTTTTTACAAGGTCCTCCATGAATATGTAATACTGCCCGAACCGGCATGGGCCTGATCCTGTGGGCATAAAGTAAATAAGAACCTCATTTTCCTTTTTTATGTTGTAAATATAGTTAAGCAATGTTCCTGTTGTAAGTATCAGCGGCAAACACTCCTTGCAGGAACTGTTTGCGCGTCCGAGTTTCAATACCGCCTCATCAGACGGCGGATGAGCTATTGCATTGAACCCAAAGCCGCGAAATAGCGCTGCCAGCGATTCGGAGGAAATCCTGCCCATCGACGGAAACAGAAGCGTAACGCGCGGGTCACTGGCCGGCAGTATTTCACCGGAAGATGTTATCAAATCAACCTTTCCTTTTCCCAATTCTAATTTAGCAGGAACAAAAGCACGCTCCTTTTGAGGAATCATCTTCTCTGCCAGAAGCTGCCTGTATGCTGCTACTATATCAAGAAACGCCTCGACCCTGGTCTCAAGTCCGGCATCTGCCGTGTGGCTGTCCAGTTCAAGGGTCAGCGACGGTTTTTGCCCCATAAGACTCCTGAAATATCCTACTATGAATGAATCCGGGCCGCAGGAAAAGTTTGTTATATAAGTTCCAAACAGTTGGGGATGACTCTTAACAACCCTTGCCGCCTTCAATATGGTCTGGCCCATTCCCCAGTACATATGGCGTTTCATCTTCTCATCATCAAATGTAAGAAAATCAAACGGCATTACCAGAACGCCCCTTGATGCAAGCTTGTTTGGAATTCCCATATGCGCTTCTTTAACAAATCCGTTGTAAGGCCGTGCAAATATTACCACCGCTGTTTTATCCGGATCCTTTTCCAGCTCTTCAATGGCTTTATTACCGATCTTTTTCATCTCGGCAATGCATTCCATCTGCTTCTTTAGGGCCTTTTCAAAAGCTTTTCCAGCCTCTTTCCTGCCAACACCCATCTTTACGGCTGTTTCAACAAGAGGGTTCTCTGCGGTTTCCAGCCCTTTTGTCAGGTCAAGCAGCGGGGTCAATACTTTTGTCCCTCCGGCTTTAAGTTCTTCAAGCTTTTCCCTGAATGCGGTCTTGAGATAAAAGGTTTCACCCTGAACAAAAGGACAAACCTGTGAGCTTGTGTAACCGTTTTGAGCCGGAACAGCTTTGAAGTGGGGCAGGAATATGAACTCCGGAGGATTTTCCATATAAATAAGGGAATAGAAAAAACCGTGAGTCAGTTCTGCGGGATAGCAAAAAGCCGCCTCTTTTTGATCCATTCCTTCTTTAGAAGGGGAGTCAGGCACAACCGGCTCAAACCCTAATTCGGTAAAAAATGTGGAATAAAGAGGATAAAAAGTATTTACCATAAAACTCCTGTTTATCCCGATCCTTGCTCTGGGCTTTTTCCCGCCGCCCTCCGGCAGTTTGCCTGCATACTTGTCAAAAATTAATTGCTGACGGATACGAACAAGGTCAAGCTTCTCTACATCGTATTTCACCTTGTTCCGCAAATTGTAGTATCTGTTGCAGGCCCCGCCAAACGGATATTTCTTTCCTTCCAGTTTGATTATAGCTATATTGCAGCGCCGGTCACATTTTTCCTTTCCGCCTTTACATATAAACGATTTTCCGTATTGCACCTCGCGGTTAAGCAGAGCATTCAGGTCAAAGTTCTTCTTTTCCATCAAACCTGATTCGATCCTTTTCTTTACCTCGAGCGCAACGCCAAAAGCGCCCATAAGCCCAGGTTCGGGAGGAACAACTATCGGCTTGCCAACAAGCGCTGCCATGGCAAACGGGACAGCCCTGTTATAGCATACTCCTCCCTGCATAAATACCTTCTCTCCCACCGGCTTATTTCCCTTGACCCTGTTTGAATAGTTCATGCAGATGGAATAAACCAGACCTGCAAGAATATCCTCGTGCTTTACACCTTCATGAATGGCATTTTTTATATCAGATGCGATAAATGCGGCGCAC
>JABMRH010000034.1 GCA_013202725.1 Desulfobacteraceae bacterium | reverse complement strand
GATCATCCAAGAGTACAATGATGCTCTTGACATGTTTCTTAAGGAAACAGAACGTATATCGATAAGAGAAAATCTTGTGAAAATAGCAAAATCTCTACCTGATAATGTTTTGATAGAAGAAATAGCTATTGATGTTGATACTAATCCGAGTGTGAATCTAAAAGGAGTTATCAGAGCCACAGAGCCCGACAGTTTTAAATATTATCTTTCCCTTCTGCTTAACAGACTACATGAACATATTCAGGGAAGCAGGTCTGTGCGTATTCAGGATGTTGACTTTGAACTCGATGAGGCAAGCGGAACAGGATTGGAATATCAGAATTATTCGTTCAAACTTAAATTTAATCTGCCATGAAAAAAGATAAATTAAAAAAAAGATGGGCAATTTTGGGCGTTATATGGACAATAGTCCTTATTTTTACCTATTGGAATGCTGATAAAATTGATGCAATTATCAGGGATAGAAAGGCAAATGAAATTTTCAGGCAGGATGCAAAATTCTGGAAGTATAATTCTAAAAATATCTACAGAATATTGGAAAATAAAAAATTGTTAAGCCAGCCTGTGGAATCGCTAAAAATAGGACTACTTTCTGTTGAAAATGATCTTAAATTACTTGCATCAAAATATGATTTTTATGGTTTGAAAATAGAGAGCTCAATAGGTAAAGCTTCTAATGGTAGAATGCCGATAAATCTCGTTTTTTACGGTTCGTTAGAAAAAGCTCTGCACTGGCTTAGGGCTGTTCAAGATAATTATCCCTATATCCCTGTCGGAAGGATAAAAATATCATTTAATCAGGGTGCTAAACGGGCGGAGTGTCATATTTTGCTTTATTATAGATATGAAATTTCTTCTCCTAAGGACATGGTTTGATAATAATAGGCGAATATAAAAGATTGTGTATTAATGGTTGCATTGTAGCTGCCTTATTGTTGTTGACATATAATGTAGTGTTAATTATACCTTTGCTAAATCCCATAATAAGTGGCAACTCAGAAGAAGTAAGGCTGTCAAGTGTTAAATGGCAGCAGCTTGAGGAAAGAGAAACTTTAGTCATGAAAGAGAATTGGGAGGAATCTGATATAAAGCTTATAGCTTCAGCATTTATGCCGGACTATTATAAACGTATAATTGAGGTTTCAACTCAAAAAGAAAAGAAATCAGAAATTATATTACCCAAACTTACCGGACTAATGCAGGTTTCAGATATTAATGGTAAAATATATTTTATTGCGGTTATTGAAGGCAAGAGATTGGTTGAAAAGGATAAGATTAAAGGCTTTAATGTCAAAAAAATTAGCAAGAAAGGGGTTGCTCTTCAGAAAGTTGGTAAAAGCTGGTTTATTCCGGCGCCTGAAGTTCAATTTTCTCTTGATCGGAGTGGAGCTATAAAAGCTGAAAGCATTGAGGTCAGCAGTGAAGATAAAGATGCAAAAGTTTTACCGCAGGATGAAAACATACAGGAAATCAAGGAGCTTTTAGACAGCAGTGCTGAAGAAAAACAATAACCAGTGTGATATAGCCAGTGTGATATAGAAAGAAATAAAAATATGTAATTTCGAAAAAATTATGCATAAATTTTTGCGATTTATAAAACACAGCTCCATTTTTTCTATTATTTTTATCAGCTTCGCTATTGGGTGCGCATTTCACGAACCAAGGCCGACAGTTACTGATAGTTTGGATGAGCTAAGCCCTAAGGACATAATAGAGAAAGAAAAAAAGATTAAGCCACCAGGCCCTCCGCCATTTTCTGAAAAATTTAAACCAATTGCAAAAGATTTAACAAAGGATACCAGGCTTTATTCCCTGGTTTTTGAAAATGCTCCTCTGTCAGAAGTCCTCGGGGTAATTACGAGCGATAGTGACTTAAATTTTTCTGTGGAATCGGCAATTGATCTATCAAAGCCTGTAACCGTGCATTTGAAAAATGTTACCTTTAAGGAAGCGCTTGACATGGTGGTTTTAAATGGAGCGGGTTATGCCTGGAAAATTGAAGAAGGCTGTCTTTATGTAAACAGGTTTGAAGAAAGAATATATCATCTGGACTATCTGGATATGGCGGGAGAGACGGATATTCAGGTTGGAGGCGATATGCTGGCCTCAGGTGTTGAAGGATCAGGCGTATCAGGCAAATTTGAGCTTAAGGTAAAGCGAAGCAGCAAAGATACAGATGTCTGGGCCGGTGTAAAGGAAGCTCTCGAAGGATTAAAATCAGCAGAGGGAATTCTTCGGATTAATCGTAATGCGGGCATTAT
>JABMRH010000273.1 GCA_013202725.1 Desulfobacteraceae bacterium | reverse complement strand
TCCTTGACCTTGAACAAAATTGAACATTTTTCAAAGGTCTCTTATACATCCTTATTTTTTTATTGTTTGGCTAAGTCCTTGATGCTGGCCGTATCTATCTTTACTCCCGGCCCCATGGTAGTTGATATTACAATACCTTTCAGGTAGGCTCCCTTGCTGGAAGCAGGTTTGAGACGTATGATAGTATCTAACAAGGCCGTTAAATTCTGAACAATCTTTTCCTCCCCAAAAGAAACCTTGCCCATGGGAGCATGGACTATCCCTGCTTTTTCAACCCTAAAATCTATCTTGCCTGCTTTGAGCTCGTCAACCGCTCTGGCAACATCAAAAGTAACTGTTCCTGTCTTTACGTTCGGCATAAGCCCTCTTGGCCCAAGAAGTCTCCCTATCTTTCCTACAGAGCTCATCATGTCGGGAGTAGAAACAGCCTTATCAAAGTTGAACCATCCGCCTTTAACTTTTTCAATCAGATCGTCACTTCCGACAAAATCCGCGCCGGCATCAAGTGCCTCCTGTTCCTTCTCTCCTTTAGCAAACACAAGAACCTTGATCTTCTTGCCAAGGCCATTAGGCAAAATAACCGTCCCTCGAACCATCTGATCGGCATGTCTTGGATCAACGCCCAGACGAATTGCAACATCAACAGTTTCATCAAATTTGGCATACGATGAATCTATTGCCCTCTTCACAGCCTCGGCAAAATGATACCTTGTTTCATTAACGAGCTTTTTGCTGGATTCTAAATATTTTTTTCCCCTCTTTGGCATTTTTTCACACACTCCTTATCTCAAACAACATCAATCCCCATACTTCTGGCCGTACCAGCAATTATTTTGCATGCAGCATCCAAATCACAAGCATTCAGATCAATCATCTTCTGCCTGGCTATCTCTTCGACCTGCTGTCGGCTAACCTCACCGACTCTATCACGCTTTGGATCACCGGCACCCTTGGCTATCTTTGCGGCCTGTTTCAAAAGGACGGCAGCAGGTGGCGTCTTGGTAATAAACGTAAATGTTCTATCCTGATAAACAGTTATAACAACGGGTATAATCATCCCGTCATCCTTAGTTGTCCTGGCATTAAAAGCTTTACAAAAATCCATTATATTTACTCCATGCTGCCCCAAGGCAGGGCCGATTGGAGGAGATGGGTTTGCCTTACCAGCTGTAACCTGAAGTTTTATCTGCGCAATAATCTTTTTTGCCATTTTCCTTTTACTCCTAAATCAAGATGTTTGGTCTGAATACCTCTATAACTTTGCAACTTGTACAAATTCCAATTCTACAGGAGTTAAACGACCGAATATACTTACCAGAACTCTTATCTTTCCCTTTTCAGGATTAACTTCTTCTACTGTTCCATTAAAATTAGTAAAAGGACCGTCTATGACACGAATTTCGTCTCCGAACTCAAAAAAGAATTTCGGCTTTGGCTTGAGTTTGCCGCTCTCCATACGGTTTAAAATTTGTTCGGCCTCCTCATCGGAAATAGGAATCGGCTTTTTTCTCCCGCCTAAAAATCCGGTGACCTTCGCTGTATCATTTACTATATGCCATGTTTCATCATTGAGCTCCATCCTGACCAAAATATATCCAGGATAGAACTTACGCAACGATTCCTTTCTTTTCCCTTTTACCAGTTCAACTATTTTCTCAGTCGGTACAACAATTTCGCCGAATTCTTCAGCATGAGAGGAGGAAGCTACCCGCTCTTCCAGAGCCGCTTTAACTTTATTTTCAAATCCCGAATAAACATGGACTATATACCATTTTAGAGCCACTCTTTTCTTCTCCTCATATTATCGAATAAACACACGGGCCAGACTTGACAGGCCAATATCAACCGCTCCGAGAAAAAGCGCTATTATCATGACAAGTATTATCACAACAAGGGTCGAGCCAAGTGTCTGCTTGCGTGTAGGCCATACTACCTTCTTAAGCTCGACCTTAACTTCTCTGAGGAACTGCAATCCCTTGTTCAGGTAATTATTATCCTGCCTGGTCCAGCTTGCCGGTTTCTTCTGCGGTAAAGTTTGCTTTATTTTTACAGTCCTGGAAGAGCCGACAACCAGCGCAGCTTTCTCCGTAACGATATTGTCTTTAGGATGTGAGGATGTCGTTACATCGACATTTTTTTTCTTGTCTTTCTTCTTGCTCGCAAGCTTTTTCCTTTGTAACCGTCCCATTATGCTCCTAAAATCAACTTACCAAACCTTAAACAAAACTTTTGCAAAATGATTTGGCAGGCCAGGAGGGATTTGAACCCCCAACCCCCGGATTTGGAGTCCGACGCTCTACCGTTAGAGCTACTGGCCTGCATCATCATTTTATTTGGTCTCTTTATGCAAAGTATGTTTTCTGCAAAATCTACAATACTTGCTGAATTCCAACTTATCCGGTGTTGTACTTTTATTTTTCGTTGTCGTATAATTTCTTCTTTTGCATTCAGCACATGCAAGGGTAACGATTGTTCTCACGATCAGACTCCTTCGCCGTTATTCAATGATTTCACTTACCACTCCGGCGCCGACAGTCCGACCGCCTTCCCTTATCGCAAACCTCAGCTCCTTCTCCATAGCTATCGGTGTTATCAACTCAGCCGTAATGGTTACATTGTCTCCAGGCATAACCATCTCTACACCCTCCGGCAAAGTTAATACCCCTGTAACATCGGTGGTCCTGAAATAAAACTGCGGCCGGTATCCATTGAAAAACGGAGTGTGACGACCTCCCTCCTCCTTGCTTAATATATATACCTCGGCCTTAAACTTCCTGTGCGGCGTTATTGAACCGGGAATAGCTACTACCTGACCACGCTCAACATCCTCACGCTTCGTGCCGCGCAATAAAAGCCCTACATTATCACCAGCCCTGCCTTCATCAAGCAGTTTCCTGAACATCTCAACACCGGTGCAGACCGTCTTCATCGTCGGCCGTATGCCTACTATCTCTATTTCATCTCCTACACGAATTAGACCACGATCAACTCGACCGGTCACAACCGTGCCACGACCCGATATGCTGAATACATCCTCTACAGGCATCAAAAACGGCTTGTCTATATCCCGCTTGGGCTCAGGTATAAATGTGTCTATGGCATCCATTAACTCAAATATACACCTGGCCTCATCACTGTCGGGATCATCGCTCTCAAGAGCCTTTAAAGCGCTGCCACGAATTATCGGGGTGTCGTCCCCGGGAAACTCATACTTGTCCAATAACTCCCGAAGCTCTAACTCCACAAGCTCTATAAGCTCCTCATCATCCATCATGTCACACTTGTTCAAAAATACTACCATGCTCGGAACACCTACCTGACGAGCCAATAATATGTGCTCACGCGTCTGCGGCATCGGACCATCATCAGCTCCCACCACCAATATCGCTCCGTCCATCTGCGCAGCGCCGGTAATCATGTTCTTAATGTAATCCGCATGACCCGGACAATCTACGTGCGCATAATGACGATTCAAAGTCTCATACTCAACATGCGCCGTCGCGATCGTAATCC
>JABMRH010000272.1 GCA_013202725.1 Desulfobacteraceae bacterium | reverse complement strand
TTTGCAAAGTAACAATAAATGGCGAAAATGATGCAAAGTATAAAACCAAGCCAAAAAGACACACAGATGACTGAATCCATGTAGGGTAGCGATATCCGGGTTTTATTATCTCTTTTTTAATTTCCATATTTCTCCCCTCATTCATAGGTAGCAAAGCGCTCCCGAAGGCTAGCGATGGATGATGTAGCACAATTCTCCAAAAGGACACCGCTTCTAGCCGTCCGAGGTACATACTATTAGTTAAAATCAAAAAGATGGCTTCTCCTTTAAGTTTAGTTATAATAACTAAATTATCAAATCATATCAAATAATTTTACATCAAAAGGAGAAGCCGTAATGAAAATCACACACATTGCCGAAAAAATCAATTTAAATCAGGTCATGGATATATCTGTAGATGTTCACAAAGACAATTTGAACTTCTTTTTTGCTGCTGATAGCAGGGAATATACTGACATCTGTAGCAATCGTACCGATGTTATCCAAAGGCGAATAATAAAATACCAAAATATTGCCAAAGAGCATGGGATGAACAACTTACGGATTATATGTGAGCCAACCGGCCAGTATCAAAACAGCCTGCTCAGTACAGCAAGACGCAATGGCTGCCTGACCTGTTACGTCAATGCAGAAAGTGTCAAGAAGTTTAGAGTGGTTGAGACCAATGATACCGGCAAGACTGATATTAAAGATCCGCGGGTGATCAGTACCTTGGCCAAGTTGAATAAAGTCATCAAGCATAGAATGATAGGTGAAGATTATCTGATGCTAAGAAAGCTTGGTAAAATTTACGATGAAACAGATGTGGAAATTGTCAGGCTGAAAGGAAGATTAAGCAAACTTTTGGTAGAATTATTCTGTGATTATTCTTTTAAAAAGGATTTTCTTTACAGCGCTTCCGGTCTTGCTCTGATAGAAAAATATGGCTGTAATCCATACCGGATCGTAAAATCCGGTTTCAACAAGTTCAGCAAGACAATGAAACGGGCAGCACCAAGAATCCAGACAAAGACGCTTAAGCGTCTATTTGAAGATGCCCAGAGTTCGGTATTAAACGAACTGCCGCCAGGCTATATTGAGGTTTTACAACAGAGGTTTTATCAACTGTTTCAGGATTATCTCAGACATGACAAAAGGAAAGAAGATATAGTCAGGAAAATGATTGAGATCTTGGAGAAGTTGCGTGAAAAAGATCCGAATATTCCGCCGCCGACCCTTGGAGTAATCAGCGCCAAGAACCTGGCCAGACTGCTTGGTGAAACCGGACCGCTTTATGATTTTTCCAACTGGCGGAAGTTGATGCGATATTTTGGCCTGAATATCCGCATGCGGCAAAGCGGTAAATATCAAGGCCAATACAAGATTACAAAGAAAGGCAGACCCCTTGGCAGAAAGGTACTTGATAACATTATCCTGCCGCTTGTAAAGAAAGGCTGCCTTTATGGAGATTATTATCGTGAAAAAAAAGAAAAAGAGAAAAGGCCGGGCAATAAAGCAATGACCATTGTTATTCGTAATTTTCTCAAAAAATTTTATGGCTGGTATAAATCAGGAGAAGCATTCAACTACAAGAGATTTTTCAACAGTGAGAGCCGGTACTTAAAAGCAGCATAGGAAAACATTTTTCATTTAACTAACAGAATTTAAAACAAAAAGTCCGGTGAACCCCGGCATTAAGATGACCGCAAGTCGCTCGTGATCCTTTATGGAATCATCAGGTGCACAGTATGTCACTTATTGCCGGGTACTCCCGACATGGCCGATAAAGTAGGGGTGTCCCGTTAAAAATGAGGACCGAAACCCGGTAGTATCGCCAGTTGATGAGTGGATGTCACTAGACTTGGAAGGAGCTGGAATATATTATTTTAACACCATGCAGAGTATAATGCCCGCAGAAAATCAACATGGACTCCGACGAGCTTAATATGGGCATATTCTCTCCCAGGTTAATTTTTTGCTAGCTGTTTTTATTTTTAGGGGTTGACATCTTTTGCCTTAAGGTACTGCTTTGTTAGGTTTTAATTAACAAAAGACAATGTGGCTATTACACTCGTTCCGCTCGCTACGATAAACCCTAAACTTGTTTTTACCAAGCCAGCAGCTTTTTTGGCTCTCAATTCATCTTTTGAAAACAAAAAAAGTGGCAGGGATATAAAAAATACCAATGTACATATAATCAATGAAAAAGATGAAACGATCATAGCAAATACGTGGACAGGGGGAAAAACATCATATAGAGTCTCTTTATTAATCTTAGAGTCCGGAGTACCCGTAATATCACCGAGAATTCCTATAGCATGTTCGAGTCTGATTTTAGAAAAATCGTAGAAAAAGGGCATTGTGGAATAAGATAATAGTAAAATAGCTATACTTATTGTTGTGAAAATCTTCCAGTTGATGTTCCACCATCTAACTGATTTAAAAACCAAAATTCGTTCATTTTTCACCCAATTCATAACCTCTCCCCATCATTAACCTAACATAGATTAGACGGCCTAATAGACGTAGTTAATTACGACTAATTGCCGCTTCAAAATTAAAAAATATAAACAATGCATTATATTAGTATTAACGGTTATTACATATTGTAAGGGACTTGCGGGACGGCCCTTTGTAAATTAGTTGTCGGCTTAGTATTTAGTATATTGATAATATTGTATTTATTATGCTACGACCAGTCAGGTTGGAAAAGATAGCTAAAGAGAAGATATAGCCGTCGCATTAGAGCAAAGTCACATATTCTCAGCTATTGAAACTATCCTGTCTCCAAGCAGGTTGACATAGCTGGCCATTTCATTGTCGTACCATCCATATATAACAGCCTGAGTTACCGGTATCTTGACGACCGTGTTTTTTAGCGAAGATATGATATCTTTTTCCAGTTCAGGCGCATTTTTTAGATCTATTGTCACATTTGCCGTGCGGGTATGTGTCTCATGGCCCTCAATAACCGCAGCAACCAGGGGCATGCCGATTATATCCTCGGAAACATTCTGCTTGTCCGTATAATAGAGATATCCCCTTGGATCATCCGATGCAGCCTGCATGTATATATTGTTGATTAATTCCCTCCTTATAGATTCGCCGGACAATTCCTCCTGGAGATTAAGAACAAGAATAATAAGGGAGCCTGTGTTTGTGGGTATTCTAACCGACTCTGCAATGAATCCTATCTGCTCCATTTCAGGTATAACGAGCCTGAGTGTATTGGCGGCGCCGGTTGTGGTAAGGATAATGTTATTCATTACACTTCTGTTTTTTCTCAGATCAATTGATCCTGTTTTCGGAAGACTGTCAAGGACCTGCTGTGAACCGGTGACCGCATGTACCGTAGCCATGGAGGCTGAGAGTATCTTGCCGGCGCCGAAATAATTGAGAAGAGGTTTTATCATATGGGCAAGGCATGTAGTAGTGCAGGATGCATTTGATACAATGTTATGGCGCCTTGGATCATAATCACCATCATTTATACCCATTACGGTCGTTACGGCATCCTCAGGCATGGCAAACCCTTTATCCTTGATCTTAAAAGGGGCGGAGACTATCACCCTTTCCGCTCCTGACTCAATATGTCCGCGCACCGACCCTTTGGGATGTTCCGGCGGAAGAGTCGGATCAAGAAACCGTCCGGTAGTATCCACCACTAACTTTACGCCGTGCTCTCTCCAGTTTATTTCCCCAGGATTTCTGGCAGTTCTTAAAAACTTTACCTTTATCCCGTCGATTGTCATCAAGCCGCTTTTTTCATCCAGATTTTCAATAAAAGGTTTGGCCTTATAACCGTACAAGTAGGCATGAAATAAGCCGTAAGTTGAATCCCTTTCCGCATAATGCGCAATATCCTCAAGGGATGTGCCGACCTTACGACCAACATTTACCACAATTTCATTAAAATATTTTCGCCCGATATTGTGCCATAAGGTAAGCTTTCCAATTCTGCCGAAACCGTTTATCCCAAGCTTTAACCCTTTATCATTATCCATGGCATTCCCCCCTCATTGTCTATTTCTTAACTTTGACGGCTTCGTAAAAAGTCAAAAAGCCACTTTTTTCGAATTCATCTAACTTTCTTTGATACCAATAAGGTCATGATAAACAGCGCCTTCACGACCGTCAATGCTTA
>JABMRH010000271.1 GCA_013202725.1 Desulfobacteraceae bacterium | reverse complement strand
TTTCAGGCCTTATATAGCAAAACTTTGCTGGTATTGAAGAACCCCGCAGCAAGCTGCGGTGAATGCGCTCGCTGTTGCAGTTCAAAACCTAAGTAAGGAACGTTTTCAGGATTGTTCCAAGCCAGGCAAGGATTATCCCCTATCCCCTGCTTTTTTTAAATCCAACAGCAACTAAACTGGCCGAGGCAAAAAAATCTTCCGTAGCAAAGGTTCGTTATGTGACACTCCAAAAAGCCAGGAAACTGGTTGAAACAGCCAAGAAAAGTGTCGCTTCAGTGCGAATAATCTTCCCGGGTGTTGGCGCTGCTGGTAATAAAAGGTTTGATTTTAAGAGCTCGATCATCAATCGATATCGCTACTGCTCCATTTTTGTCAGTACGAAATATACGGTAATCATTCTCATTATATCTTTTCAAAACCGATGGATTAGGAAATCTAAAACTATTTTTCCAGCCCGCCGATATTATTACGATCTCCGGTTTGATCTTTTCCAAAAACATAGCTGTACTGGACGTCTTGCTGCCATGGTGTGGCGCAATAAGGACTGTGCTTTTTAATCCATCTCCATGAGTTGCAACAATGTCCCTCTCTGCGCAAGCCATAATATCCCCGGGAAACAGAATCGATTTTGATCCAAAGCTTACCTTTATTACAAGTGAGTTGTTGTTAATATTCCGCCATTTTTCATTTTTTCTTTTATCAATGTAGTCTTTTGGGGGATAAAGAATCTTAAGCCTTGCTCCGTTTATTTCATAACTGCGCGGCATGTCTTTAAATGCAATTGTTTCTATCCTGTTTTTTCTTATAATTTCCATAAACTCGCGATAACTATTTATATCTGCAGAATCGCTGTTACACCATAACTTTTTTACATTAAAATGCCTGGCTATATATAATAATCCATTCAGGTGATCGGCATTTGGATGGGAAAGAACCATGGTGTCGATTGTTTTGATCTTTTTGCGCCATAAAAGGGGGGCAACAATTCTTTCTCCCACATCAAAAATTGAATTATCTGAAAAGCCACCTCCATCAATAAGAAAGCAACGGCCCTTTGGTAATTCCACAAGAGCACAGCTCCCCTGACCAACATCAATAATGGTAACCCTGAGATCATTGCGCCAGAACCTGTTATATACCCAGTAACAGGCATCAACACTGCCAGCAAGAATGACAAATGCTGCGACAATAACTGCTGCTTTTCGTCTGAGACCGGCTCTTTTCAGGTTCAAAATCGCCCAGGCCAGAATATAATAGCAACATATTTCAAAAAAATTGGGGGTTATGGTTTTAATCGCCGCAAAAGGAAATCCGGCAATATAATGCACAATGCTTAGTGTATGTGCCAGCACACCGGCGCTCGCCTTTATACAGATTGAGGCTCCGAAAATGCTTAGCGGATATAACAACACAGAAATCAATCCCAGGGGAACAACAACAAAGCCTATTATTGGAACTATCAATAAGTTCGTAATAATACCGACCAGGGAAACCTGGTTAAAGTAAAACATGACAAGCGGCAGTGTGCCGAGTATGGCAAAAAAAGAAACCAATGCAAAGGAAAACAGGCTTCCCATTATCCTGATATGCCATCCTTTCTTAATCATCCCTTTATTGCCTGCAGATTTAATATATCTTAGTGACCAACCATATATTATTGAAAGAACGGCTATAAAGGAAAGCTGAAATGAAATCGAAAAAAGTGACGGGGGAGAAGCTACAAGAATAATCATTGCAGCCATTGCCAGGGTATTCATTGGGTCCTGTTCCCTTTCAAACAGGAATGTCATTAGAAATACTGTAACCATAATTACCGCCCTTTGGGTAGATGGCGACATCCCGGAAATCAGACCATATAAAATTACAGGAAATAGAGATAAAATAGCCGCCCCTTTTTTTGTCCATGCATTCCATAGAAAAAATTTAATATAAGAAAGAAGCTTTTGGAAAAATATAAACGATGCGGTTGCAATAATTCCAATGTGAAGCCCTGATATAGCGAGAACATGGCCGATTCCAGCCCGGTTAAATGCTGCCCCTATATTTTTTGCAATTCCGGTTCTATCACCCACAATAAGGGCTTTTAATACATCCTGCTGGTTGCCCTCACCTGTCCTATCAATTAGATCGGAAATCCTATTGCGGGCTTTTTCTATAATGGTATTAATCCCCGGATCTGAATTTCGGGCTAATATAACGATCCTTTTTCCGTGGACATAGGCGCTTCCCCATATTTTTTTAAAAGCCATATATCTTCTATAATTAAAGCCACCTGGATTGTTGAAATTTCTGATCGATCTGATCTTGCCGATTAGGGAGAGTCTGTCTCCGACAAAGATATCCGGAAAAGGCTTTGTTACTGTCACGCGGATCTTTCCTAAGACCGGAAAGGAGCTGTTATCCCGGCCAAGGGTTTCAACGCGTAAAATTATTCTTAAGCGATTATTACAGGCTGCCGGGTTCTTATCGACAACTCCGACAATTTTCCATCGATGGTTATCTGTAAAGTGTGTGATGTGATTGGAAGGAAACTTAGGAGCAACCCATGGTTGTATGAGGAGGTATCCAAATGCAAAAAAAATGACTAAAGGCCAAACAGACAGGTTTTTTTTATATACTGCTTGAAAAACTATTAAGCCTGCGCATAAAAAAATTATAGAATATGCCCAGATAGAATTGCCTGGGAACCGGGATCCAGAGGCAATTCCGAATATCATTGATATTAGAAAAGGGATAATTGGACGTGAATAGATTCTGCAGGCCATTTCTCATTCTCTGACCCGTTTTATTGCAGCTCCGATCTTAACAAACTTTTTCTCAATTGCTTCATATCCACGATCTAAGTGGTACACGCGATTTACCTCTGTTTTGCCCCTGGCCACAAGACCGGCTAATATAAGCGATGCGCTGGCGCGAAGATCTGATGCAATAACCGGCGCGCCTGACAGCATAGAAACACCTTTAATCATTGCAGTATTGCCTGATATCGTAATATCCGCCCCCATGCGCTTGAGTTCGCTTACATGAATAAAACGGTTTTCAAAGATGGTTTCTGAAATAATGCTCAGTCCTTTGGCAATCGACATCAAAACCATAAACTGAGCCTGCATATCGGTAGGAAAACCAGGATACGGCATAGTTTTAATATCAATACTGCTGATTTCATCCGATCCGACAATATTAATATTTTTATCATTTACCTTAATATCGGCATTTGTCAGCCTTAGCTTGTGAATGATAGTTTGCATATGATCGGGTTCACAATTCAAAAGTTTTATATCCCCCCCTGTCAGGGCCGCTGCAACCATAAAGGTGCCTGCTTCTATCCGGTCTGGTATAATGGAAATCGATACAGGATTAAGGGAAGGAACCCCTTTTATAGTAATTACAGATGTTCCCGCCCCCTGAATATCCGCGCCCATTTTTATTAATACATCGGCAAGCGCCGTCACCTCCGGCTCGCAAGCAGCATTACGAAGAACGGTAACGCCATCAGCCAGAACAGCGGCCATCATCAGGTTTTCTGTTCCGGTTACTGTTATAATATCAAAATAAATTTCGTTTCCTGTAAGATGATCAGCAGATGCCTCAACATAGCCGTGTTTTAATTCAATCGAGGCTCCAAGCCGCGCAAGCCCCTTTAGATGCAGATTAATCGGCCTTGCGCCGATAGAACATCCGCCCGGCAAAGATACTCTGGCCTTTTTAAGCCTGGCCACAAGAGGGCCGAGAACCAGTATAGATGCCCTCATCTTCCTGACCAGATCGTATGGCGCCTCGGTATAACAAAGACCTCCCGCATCTATCCGAACACTGCTTCCATCTTCCTCTATCCTTGCCCCAAGGCCTGCAAGCAAAAGTTTTATGCTCTGTATGTCTTTCAGATCCGGAATATTATTATAAGTATTCCATCCATCGACAAGCAGCGAAGAAACCATTATCGGGAGGGCGGCATTTTTAGATCCGCTTATCTTCACTTCACCCTTAAGGGCACGTCCCCCCTCTATGATAATTTTATCCATTTGTTCCCACCAAAAAAAAAGCGCCTACCAGCATTCAATAATGAGATAAGCGCTTTTATAATTTTGAGTTTTTAATTTTTAATTGTGAATGAAGAAAAGAGTTCGATTTTAATTCAACATTCAAAATTAACAATTTTTAATGGCTGCCTTTGCCCTTGGCAGTATCAACAGCGGCCTTTATAATACAATAGGTCATGCCGAGGCCTATAATAGTGAGCGCATACCACAGGCCGCCCATAAATACCATATGACTTAAGTCCCACACCCATTCAAACGAAAATGGAAGCATGTTTTTCCTCCTCAATCTCCTGTTCCTGCGGGAATATCG
>JABMRH010000270.1 GCA_013202725.1 Desulfobacteraceae bacterium | reverse complement strand
TCGCTTTTATCAAGTGGGTTGTGGATGGCAAGAGTGTTTATCGTTGCGTTGGTTAACACCAGCGAAGGATTTATTTCAAGAGCTTTGGCTTTATTATCTCTCCAGGGTTTAAGAGCTTTTATCCTTTCCGTAACTTCAGGTTTTTCTACAGGAGCCTTGTTGCGGGGATAAATCGGAAGCTTGTTTTCAGGCATATTCAAAGCCTTATTTATTGCCTTAATCAGGACATTGCCATATGTGTAGATTTGCATGGAGCTTAATGCATCTGTTTTTTTTAATTGTCGCAAATTTAGCGGTTTTGCCTCAGCAAGTTGTATCATTGATCTATTGGAGAAAATCTTAAACAAAGGTTTATCTTTCTTTTTTGCAATTTTCCGGCGAGACTGAAGAAGATATTCAAGAACAGCAAGGCATCTCCGCTTTAACCGCCCTGCTCCTTTGAATTTCAGATATAATGGGTCGCTATTTAATGCAGGAGGTCTCACTTTACTTAAAATTGCGCATTCTTCATATACCCAGGAAAGACGTCCTTTTTCAGCAAGCTCTTTTTCGAGCATTGCGGCTAAAGGGAGAAGATAGATTGCATCGCCGGCAGCATATTCTATCATTTCATCCGGCAACGGCCTTTTTGACCAGTCTTTTTTCTGGAATCTTTTATCAAGCTTTACATTGAACCTTTGCTGAATAACCGCATCAAGGCCTGTTCCATTAATACCAAGGAACATGCATGCAAGCTGGGTGTCAAACAGATTGTTTATTTTTATGTTAAAATCCCTGTATAGAGAGCGAACATCATAATCTGCTCCGTGAAATATTTTTTTTATATCACGATTTGCAAAAAAAGGTTTAAGCAAAGAAAGGTCTTTGATCTGCAAAGTATCTATAATCACATTTATTCTTTTTGTCGCTATCTGAACAAGACATACTTTTTCCTTAAAATGGAACATAGAGTCTGCTTCCAGGTCAACGGCAATGACTTTTTCCTTTTTCAAGGATCGGGTGATATCTTCCAGACCTGATATTGTATCTACTATCTGATAGTTCAGCTTACCGTTTACTTCCATTTTTTATCCTTGACCTGAGTGGCTGATTCTCATAAATATTTATTTGTCACAAAAGCATGAAAATACGAAACTTGATGAATTCGTAAAAAGTCCCTTTGGCTTGTCATTTCGACCGTAGGGAGAAATCTTTATTCTACAACCTGCTGAATACATAAGATTTCTCCCTACGGTCGAAATGACAGGTTCGCCGAATTTGACTTTTTACAAAGTCATCTTTTTAAAAGCGAGTATATATATGATAAATATAACATTTCCTGACGGCAATATAAAGGGTTTTGACAACATACCTACCGGTTTTGACGTGGCGATGAGCATTTCGGAAGATTTTGCGCGAAATTGTGTGGCCATGGAGCTGGATTCTGTAGTTGTTGATTTAAACACAAAGATTACCAGGGATTCGTCTGTAAGATTTATTACAACCAAGGAGCCGGAAGCGCTTGAAATTCTTCGTCACAGCGCCGCGCACGTCATGGCCCAGGCGATTTTACATATTTTTCCTGGAGCAAAGCTTACAATAGGGCCTGTTGTGGAAAACGGTTTTTATTATGATATTGACATGGAGCCGGTTTCTGAAGAGGACTTCCCGAAAATTGAAGCTGAGATGAAAAAAATCATAAAGGCAAAGATTCCATTTAAAAGGAAAGAGGTATCAAAATCTGAAGCAATGGGTTTTTATATAAATGAGCCTTATAAACTGGAAATGATTTCAGAGCTGGAAGACGGGACAATATCGCTCTATGAACAGGGGGATTTTACAGATTTGTGCCGCGGCCCGCATATTCCCCACACAGGATTTGTCAAAGCAGTAAAGCTTATGAAGGTTTCAGGGGCTTACTGGCGCGCCGATCAGACAAAGCCACAGCTTCAGAGGATTTACGGCGCCGCCTTTTTCAACAAAAAAGAGCTGAAAGCATATCTGGATTTTCTGGAAGAGGCAAAAAAGAGGAACCATCGAAAAATCGGCATGGCAATGGATCTTTTCAGCTTTCATGACGAAGCTCCTGGAATGCCTTTTTTTCACCCAAAGGGGCTTGTTATATGGAGATCTCTTATAGATTACTGGCGCTTAGAACACAGGGCAGCAGGTTATATCGAGATAAAGACCCCTGTTATGCTTTCCCGCAGCTTATGGGAAAAAAGCGGCCACTGGGAAAACTACCGCGAAAATATGTATACCTCCATAGTGGATGAAACAGAATATGCCATTAAACCTATGAACTGCCCTGGCGGGATGCTTTTTTATGACGTAAAACCCCGTTCATACAAAGATTTGCCGGTCCGTGTCGCTGAAATCGGACTTGTTCACCGTCACGAATTAAGCGGTGTTTTATCAGGTCTGTTCAGAGTCAGGGCTTTTCATCAGGATGATGCGCACATTTTCATGACGCCGGAACAGATCGAAGATGAAATCCTTGGTGTGTTTAGACTGATAGAACGCATCTACAGCACTTTCGGGCTTGGTTTTCATATAGAGCTTTCAACGCGTCCTGAAAAATCTATCGGCACGGACAAACAATGGGAGGTCGCTACAAAAGGCTTAAAGT
>JABMRH010000269.1 GCA_013202725.1 Desulfobacteraceae bacterium | reverse complement strand
TTGCTTTTCCTTTACCACAAACCCAATCTTCTTGCGTGGTTTCGCAGGGGGTGTCATTAAGGCACGGATCGCGTCAAAAACAACTTTGAACTGCTTATCGTATTTTTGCTCTAAAGCAGTCAGCTTGCGTGCAAGATCAGTGTGGGTGGCCATTAACTGGCGAAGCCGCACAAAGGCTCTCATGATTTCAACATTCACTTTAACGGCCCTCGGACTGTTCAATACACCGGAAAGCATGGCGACACCCTGTTCAGTAAAGGCATAGGGCAAATATCGGCGTCCACCTCGTTGCTTTTTTGAGGTTCCAATTTGGAACCTCAAATTTTCCGCTTCTTCAGCCGTGAGCTGGAACATAAAATCCTCTGGGAATCTATCCAAATTTCGCTTTACAGCTTTGTTCAGAATTTTTGTCTCTACTCCATACAACTGGGCGAGGTCAGCATCCACCAAAACTTTTTGCCCTCGTATTAAAAAAATAGCCTGCTCAATCAGCTCAATAGAAATCTTGATCATTTTTTCATCCATAATAAATACCTTGTCTATCCTGTTATCCTGTATAAATTTGTCCTGTTGCAAAAATTTCCGGTCGTTCCTGCTTCAAAAAAAAAGGGGGGTCATCAAGTCCGCTCTTGACTCTTGCTCACCCAACCCTATGGAAATCTATGTGACATCTTCAGTTTATAAGTTTATATCGTCAAGAAGTGAATATTGCTTTTTGTATTTAGAAAAGCCGAGTTAGTCCCTTAAATAGTGCCTGAACGGAAACTATCCAAAGCTGTCATTTCGAGCGGAGCGAGAAATCTTATGGCATTAAAAATACGTGAGGTTAAAGATTTCTCCCTTCGGTAGAAATGACAAAAAGAGGGGGTTTTCGTTCAGGCACTAAATAGTATGGCGCCGCTGTATCCGTCAAGAAATTTATAAAATTACAATAAATTACATGTGGTTAATATTAGAACTGGGAGCAGGGAGCATATAGTTCCAATATCTTGAAAAGATACCGATTATGATGTATGGAGTGTAAGGCTAAAAGGGCGACGACTTTTTGTCAGCCGGCATAAGGATATTAGATTATGGAACGGATGGACTATTTTATCAGGCGGTTTATTCTTGTAATTCCAACATTTATTGGAATCACGATTTTATGCTTTGGTCTTATCCAGTTCGTGCCTGGCGGGCCTGTAGAACAGGTTATAATGCAAATGAAAGGTATAGGCGTTGGAGAATCGGGCAGGGGAGTCGAAGCCGGCGCATCTATTTCCGAGCAGCAGAGAAAAGCCATAGAAGCACATTTCGGCTTTGATAAACCGTTTTACAAGCGATACTGGAAATGGCTCGTGACCGACAGGCTCGGCATGAAAATGGAATCATACAAATTCCCCAATAAAACCGCCTGGCAGCTCATAAAGGAACGATTTAAGGTTTCGCTTGTCTTTGGAATAACCGGTTTTGTTTTATCCTATCTTGTATGCATTCCGCTTGGCATAATAAAGGCTCTCAAACACAACAGGATGTTTGATCTTGGATCGAGTGTCATTGTCTTTGTCGGATATGCTGTTCCGGCATTTGCATTTGGAATGGTTCTGAAGATGCTTTTTTGCGGAACCGTGGAGGGCTTATGGGATTTTTTCCCTGTATCCGGGTTTTATTCGGATAACTTTGCCGGTATGACATTCTTGGAACAGTCAAAGGATATCTTCAGACATATGTTTCTTCCGGTTTTGTGTTACGTGATAGGAAACTTTGCTGTTTTAACCCTTTTGATGAAGAATTCTCTTCTTGAGCAGATAAGTAAAGACTATGTAAGAACAGTTCTTGCAAAAGGCGGGAGTTTTAACAGGGCTATTTGGGGACATGCCTTGCGTAATTCTTTAATACCCATTGCAACCGGACTTGGTTCAATTTTAACCGTCATGTTTGCCGGCTCGGTGATTATCGAACAGGTTTTTGAGATACCAGGGATGGGCAGATTAAGCCTTGAGGCAATAGTGGGCCGTGATTATCCTGTTTTCATGGGCATACTTTCACTTACCTCTGTGCTTGGCCTTGTTGGAAATATTCTTTCAGACTTTTTGTATGTTCTTATAGATCCCCGAATAACATTTCAGAAAAGCTGATCTATTTTCACCACGGAGCACGAAGAACACAAAGAAATTATAAAAGCATTAATTCTGACGGTCTCGTAAAAAGTCGTCACTCCGGTGAAAACCGGAGTCCAGATGATCTGCAACTGCTTGAAAAGACTGGATTCTGTCTTTCGACGGAATGACTGGATACGGTATTTTGGGACTTTTTGCGAAGCCATCAAATTTTAATCCTCGAAATACCCAATGTATTCCTGCCTGCCCCGTGGGTACGGATGCCGGCTATTTTTGTCCCGCCGCGCGCATATCTGCTGAAAAGTTGCACCATGAGTTCATGCCTTGAGTCAGAGTCAGTTTGACTGAGAGGCGCTTTCGTGTCCGTATCCTCGCAATTTGAATCAGGATTGTCAATGACACTGTTCATGGCTTTAAGCCTTATAATTTGGATTAAAGTGAAGATCCGATAGCTATTTAATTCTGGAGCTATTTCTCATAAACTGGCAGACATTCTTTTGGAATATCACTCAGCTTTGGATTCTGGCTATCCTTCTTTGAAAGAATAGGATTTTCAATCGGCCAGACAATATCGATGGTCGGATCTGACCATATAACTCCATACTCATCTCCGGGTGCATAAAGATCCGTACATTTATATATGACATCCGCTGTTTCGCTCAGAACGCAAAAGCCATGGGCAAAACCCTCAGGAATATAGAGCTGGTCCCTGCTTTCATCAGACAGAAGGGTTCCTGTCCATTGCCCGAATGTAGGAGAACCGAGCCGTATGTCCA
>JABMRH010000268.1 GCA_013202725.1 Desulfobacteraceae bacterium | reverse complement strand
CGCTAACCCAGCAGCAAGCTACGGCGAATGCGCTCGCTATTGCGGTTCAAAGGAATTGGTGCCAAAATTGGGCAAAAGAGGGCGTTTTGCGGCGTACGCCTTGAGAAGATGCGTGATTAATTTACTCTGCGTTCTCCGTGGTGAAAATGACCGGCTTTTTCTATTTACTTTTTTAACGGTAAAATAGCATTTTCCGGGCAGATCTGAGCGCAGATTGAGCAGCCCACACACATGTTTGGGTCGATTTTAACTCTTTCATTCTGGATATAAAATGCCGGGCATGCGAGCTCATTGACGCAAGTTCTGTGATTTTTGCATTTATCGCTGACGTAAAACGGCAGCGCCTTGAGCATCTTCAGGCTATTAGCATAAAGGGTGCACATCTGTTTTGATATAACGACCGATACACCTTTATAATTAAGGGCTTTTTTTACAGCCTCAACACTCTTTTTAATATTGTACGGTCTGATGACTGTAACATGGGACACGCCGATTCCCCTGACAACATTTTCAATGGAGACATGGCCGAACCCTTCAAGATTTAATTTTTTCATATCAACGCCGGGATGCGGCTGATGCCCTGTCATGGCGGTAGTGCCGTTGTCGAGAATGATTAATGTAAAATTGTGGTTGTTGAAAACAGCGTTTATCAGCCCTGGTATTCCTGAGTGAAAAAAGGTTGAATCCCCGATAAAGCCTATGACCTTTTTATCTGTTGCTTTTGAAAAGCCGCAGGAAGTCCCGACAGATGATCCCATGCAGATGAGAAAATCGGCCATGGAAAGAGGGGGGAGCAAACCAAGGGTATAGCACCCGATATCTGTCGGGCATATGGTCTCTGTGCCCTCTGCTGCCTTTTTAACCGCATAATAGGTGGCTCTGTGGGAGCAGCCCGCGCAAAGATTAGGCGGCCGCTGTGGAATTTCCGGGATATCGGCCGGGATATCGAAAAGATCGACAGCCTCCGGTTTTGTATAGGGAACATCAAAATATCTTGCCAGACATTGCCGTACAAGACCGGGATTAAACTCGTAAAGACGTGAAAAAAGATCCTTTCTTTTGCCGTTTATGGGCAGGATTAATCCTTCCTCCTGGGCGAGCGCCTTTACGCTCTCTTCCATATAAGGCTCACCCTCTTCTACAATTAGAGCCTTTTTACATTCTTTTAAGAAATCTTTTATCAGATTCGCCGGCATTGGATGCGAAAAACCGATGCGAAGTATCTTGACCCTGTCTCCCATATCCAGATCTGTTACTGCATCATATACATAGTTGTAGCTTACACCATTACATATAATGCCAAGATTTCCTTTTCCTGTTATAAAATTATAAGCGCTGGTTTCAGAGATCTTTGCAGCATGTTTAAAATTTTCAAGCAGCTTGACGTGCAGGTTTCTCGATACAGCAGGAACCGTAACATAATTGAAGGGATCTTTTTTAAAATCCCCCTTTATTTTTCTTTTTTTGATTTTACCCAAAGCCACGACTTCGGTAGCATGGTTAAGTCTGGTCGTTGTTCTGAAGATAACCGGTTCCTGGAGTTTTTCAGAAAGATCAAATGCAAAAGCAACCATCTCTCCGGCCTCTTCAACCGAGGAGGGTTCGAGAAGTGGAAGACCTGAAATAACGGCATAATAACGGTTGTCCTGTTCGTTCTGGCTTGAAAACATGAACGGGTCATCAGCCGTAACAATAACCAGGCCCGCTTTTACCCCGATGTAAGCAAGGGTCATGAGGGCATCTGCAGCCACATTCATTCCTACATGCTTCATTACGCACATGCTGCGAACGCCGGAATTTGCGGCAGCAGCCGCTACTTCAAGGGCAACCTTTTCATTGACGCTGTATTCAAAATAAAGATTGCTTTCCCTGGATATCTGGAAAAGGTTCAGTGAAATTTCGGAAGACGGTGTGCCGGGATAAGTGGTTGCAACAGCAACCCCTGCCTCAATTGCTCCACGGGCAATTGCTTCATTTCCAAGGAGCAGCATTTTTTGGCCCGGCTGGTCGGTTAATAATTTGTGCATTATTTTTCCTCTGAATTTTGACGGTCTCGTAAAAAGTCCCCCAAACCGTCATACCGGCGAAAGCCGGTATCCATAACTACTTAAATACACTGGATTCCGTGTCAAGCACGGAATGACAAAACAGGGCAAATTCGACTTTTTACGACGCCATCACTTATATACCAGCACTGTTTTTTGTGTAAAGGATTTTCTGTAAAAGTTCGGGATGCTGCATAAGACTATAATCTTTACAAATAGCAATGGTTATGCAATGTTATACCCTGATTGAGCCAAAGCTCAATCAGCGGTCGGTATTCAACTTGCCTGTGCGTGTCCGCATGCAGACAGGGAAACAGCAAAGGATGTATGCCTAAGAGCATATTTTATCTATTTTTATGCTTCGAGAGCTTTCCATAAAAAATTTTACTATAATAGATAAGCTTAATATAAGTTTTTCAGATGGACTTAGCATATTAAGCGGTGAAACAGGCGCCGGCAAGTCTATAATAATAAATGCGGTAAATCTGCTGCTCGGCAGCAAGGCAACAACAAGATTAATCCGCACAGGATCTGAGGCAGCGGAGCTTGAAGCATTATTTCAAATTACGCCTGGAAGCAGGCTCGCCCAAATCATGAAAGAGAAAGGTTTTGATGAATCTGAAGAACTTGTAATCAGAAGAAT
>JABMRH010000267.1 GCA_013202725.1 Desulfobacteraceae bacterium | reverse complement strand
TGGTGGGCCCACCTGGGTTCGAACCAGGGACCTACCGGTTATGAGCCGGTGGCTCTTCCAGCTGAGCTATGGGCCCACAAATCAACTTAGCGACAAATTTTCCTACCGTTAGAAATAAATTTTGTCAAGAGTTAGGTTTCAATAAAGCTTTTCAGTTTACGACTTCTGGTCGGATGTCTCAATTTTCTCAAGGCTTTAGCCTCTATCTGTCTTATCCTCTCACGTGTAACAGTAAAATCCTGTCCCACCTCTTCAAGTGTATGATCAGCCTTTTCCCCTATCCCGAATCGCATGCGCAGCACCTTCTCTTCACGCGGAGTCAACGTTGCAAGAACCTTTCTTGTCTGCTCTGCAAGGTTCAGGTTTACAGCAGCATCCGAAGGAAGCACAAATTTTTTATCTTCTATGAAATCGCCAAGATGGCTGTCCTCTTCTTCTCCGATGGGAGTCTCAAGTGAAATAGGTTCTCTTGCAATCTTTAAAACCTTGCGAACCTTGTCCATGGGAAGTTCCATTTTCTCAGCTATTTCCTCAGGCTTAGGGTCTCGCCCCAGCTCCTGAACCAGGGATCTTGAGGTTCGGATAAGCTTGTTTATAGTTTCAATCATATGGACCGGAACCCGGATTGTTCTAGCCTGATCTGCAATCGCCCGGGTTATAGCCTGTCGTATCCACCATGTGGCATATGTGCTGAATTTATAACCGCGACGATATTCAAATTTATCAACCGCCTTCATAAGGCCTATATTTCCTTCCTGGACCAGATCCAGAAATTGCAATCCTCTGTTTGTATATTTTTTGGCAATACTGACGACAAGTCGCAAATTCGCCTTTGTCAGCTCACTCTTAGCTATTTTAGCCCTACGGCGTCCAGCTTCAACACAGGATAGAACCCTTTTTAAGGTTCGGCTATTGGCCTTTATGAAATTTTCGTTCTCATATATCTGATTCAAAACATTCTTCAGTTCCGTAAAAAGTAAAACCAATTCATCTTTCGTCAGATTACACCGGCTACCTGCCCATTTAACAAACTTCTTCTGTGTATTTAAATTGGCGCGAAGCTCAGTAATCGTTGAATTAACCTTATCAGCACACATTATTATCTTTTTGTTCATCGAATCGAACCAGTCAATATGGCCCCTGATAATTGCTTCTATCTGATCAATTATCTTAACTTCAAAACGGTATTGTTTTAGCAAGTTGAATGTTTTATTGTTCCGTCGTGTGATATTTCTCCTGATCCGATGTTGTTCATCGGCGCTCAAAGCAGATGACATAAGTTTTTCTCGACAAACTATGTTTTTTTCGTCTGTTTTCTTAATAGAACTAAGCGTGTCTAAAAACTTTTCAACCTGAATTACTTCATCAACATATGTATCTCCTTCGTCAACATCCCTTAACACATGTTTTATACGAAGCTCCTCATTTTTAATGCGTTCTCCAATGTTTAAAATATACTTTACTCCAATTTCCGAATCTATCATTGCTCTTAAAGCTTCCTGCTCACCGGCTTCGATTTTCTTAGCTATTTCAACCTCCCCTTCCCTGCTTAAAAGAGTCACAAAACCCATTTCACGAAGATACATCTTAACCGGATCAGCCACAGTGCCAAAATCTGCCATAGATTTATTATCACCTGCACTCACTTTCTTCTCTATCTTTTTTTTTCTGCCGGATACTTTCCCTTTCTTTTTATCAATAATCTCAATATTGAGTTCATCAAATATCATGAGCGTTTCATCAATCTTTTCCGAAGAAAGCATATTATCGGGAAACGCTTCATTAATTTCATCATAAGTTAAGCATCCCTGCTTTTTACCTTTTAAAATAAGGCTTTTTAATATTTTCTTGTTGACCTTTTCTAATTTTTTCTTCTCTGCATCCGTCTTCTTTGATGATGCCTTCCTATCGGCCATCTTTACACTCTTTTTCTTTGCATCCGCCTTCTTTGGCAATACCTTTTTACGGACCGGCTTTGCATTTATTGACTTTGCGCTTTTTGACTTTACATTTTCCTTCTTTGGCAATGCCTCCCTGCCGACCCTCTTTACGCTCTTCTTCTTTACCACCAAATTTTTTGCCATATATTCCAGTCTCCAACAAACTCAAGGGTTTTTTGTTTTGTTTTTTACCTGCGTTCGCTTTTTCTTTAACAAACGTAATACCAGCTCATGGTCATTGCGATCTTCCGCATCCTTTATTTCCTGCAAAAACTTTCTCTCATGGCGATACTTGCTGGACTCAAATTGCGCAATAAGCTTTAAACAGCCGTCACGATCCCATAAATCATCTCCTATTACCAGAGATGCTATAATACTTCTTTTATCTTTATCATCAATAATAGTCATGAGTTCTGAAGCCGGCTCACCTGAGCGGTCTAAAATAAACTGTCCAATAGATTTCAAAATATTATCTTCAAAAAGATTGAGCAGTCCGCGATTATCTACTTCGGGCAATACTTCCGGGAATTGAAGCATCATCGCTATTATCCGCCTCTCAAGCTTGTTGCCATTATTTCGAAGCGTATAATCCGCAGCAGGTTTAGCGATATCCGATCTTCTTCCAGCAGATACTCCTCTCACCTTCTCCAAAACCGCTGTTTCATCAATACCAATACGCTCAGATAGTTCCTTGACATACAATGATCTTGCGACATTATCATTTATAGCCGCTAAAGGCACTTTCATGTCTGAAATAATATGTATTTTCCCTTCAGTTGAAAGCCCATGCTTTTTAACCGCGCAATCTATCAAAAAGGAAATAACCCCTTTTGATTCTGCAGCCAGTTTCGTAAATGGTTCAGCCCCAAATTCTAAAAGATACGAATCAGGATCATGGCCGGAAGGCAATACAACAATACCGGCGTCCACATATCCTTTATCAAACACCTCTATACTTCTCTGAGCAGCCTTTATCCCGGCTATGTCTGAATCATAGACAAGCATAACCCTGCCATTTTTTCCGATAACTCCTCTGAGAATCTGAACATGTTCGGGGGTCAACGACGTTCCAAGTGTTGCGACGGAATTTTGAATGCCGTGCTGATGAAGCGCTAAAAGATCAAAATAGCCCTCAACAATGAAAACAGTTTTGCTTTCTCTGCATTTTCCTTTGGCCATATGCAAGCCATAAAGGGAACGGCTCTTGTTGTACACAGGTGTTTCCGGAGAATTAAGATATTTCGGCAGGGAATCATCCATTACACGTCCGCCAAAACCGATAACATGCATACTTATATCAAAAATCGGAAAAATAATACGGGATCTAAAACGATCATAGAAACCGTTTTTACCTTTTCTTGGAATAATCAACCCTGATTTCTCAACAAGCCCATCTAATTGTTTCTTTTTTGAAAAATAAATTGCAAGATTATCCCAACCTTCCGGCGCATATCCAAGCTTAAAATCATCGATAATCTCTCTGCTTATCCCCCGCTTTAGCAGATATTCCATTGCCTTTTTCCCTGATGTATTTTCAAGCAAAGCATGGCGAAAAAAATCCATTGCCTGTCTGTTTATCACAAGCACACTTTCTCTTTCGCTAATTCGTCTTTTTTGTTCCGGAGACATTGTTCGAACCGGGATATCAATACCGTATCGCCTGGCCAGCATTCTTGCCGCTTCAGGGAATGAAATGCCTTCCTGTTTCATAAGAAAGCTGAAAACATTTCCTCCTGCATTACATCCAAAGCAATAGAATATCTGTTTGTCAGGGCTAACGGTAAAAGAAGGGGTTTTTTCTGAATGAAACGGACAAAGCCCAAGAAAGTTTTTGCCGGACTTCTTTAAAAGTACCGTTTCTGATATAATATCAACGATATCGGCTGAGTTTTTAATATCATCAATTTTTTCTTCTGGGATATAAACCGCCAAGAAATGCATCCTCCATTACCCTCGAAAGGGGAAAGTAGGTAGTATTGGAAGGTTCTATTCTAAATGGAGAACTTCATTTATTAAAATATTATTTTTAAACTTTTAATATTATTATTTTATATTATATTGTCAAGAAAAAATGTAATAATTCAGCCACAAGACACGAAGACATAGAGACCTTTGAAAAATGCTCTCTTCCTGTCATTCCCGCGAAAGCGGGAATCTATAACTAATTGAGAATACTGGATTCCCGTTTTCACGGGAATGACAATTTAGACTATTTTTGGCAAAATTCAAAGGTCTTACATAATAGAGTGATATGGTTGATAAGTTGAGGAATTGTGAATTTTAAGAAAATTATACTATAATTTTAATGTATTGGTACCTTTGTGCCTGAACTAATACGAAAAAATGATGATTTTAATGATATTTTTTTGACACTTCAATAGCCTCTTTCAGGCTAAGGGTTCCGCTGTATAATGCTCTGCCGGTTATTACGCCGACAACTCCGGCCGGCTTTAAAGGAATCAGGTTTATTATATCCTCTATTGTTGAAACACCCCCTGAAGCAATCACAGGTATGGATACAGCCTCTGCAAGATGTCTGGTTTCAATAATGTTCGGACCGGTTTGCATCCCATCCCTATGAATATCGGTAAAATTTATTGCAGCTACGCCGCAATCTTCAAATTTTTTTGCCAGATCCACGGTCACAATTTTAGTAGTCTGTGCCCAACCCTCTATTGCGACCAGCCCATTGCGCGCGTCAATTCCCACGATTATCTGTTCCGGGAATAGCCTGCACGCATCCTTTACCAGTTGAGGGTTTTTAACCGCTTCTGTTCCAATAATAACTCTTGTTACCCCAAGATCCATGAACAACTTAATAGTATCAATATTACGGATTCCGCCTCCAACCTGAACAGGCGCTTTTATACTCTCAATTATTTTCTTTATTGAATGCAGGTTCTGTGGACTTTTCTCAAAAGCCCCGTCAAGATCAACCACATGGATGATTTCCGCTCCTTCCTTCTCCCACCTCCTAGCCATAAACGCCGGATCATCGGAAAAAACAGTTTCAGTATCCATCTTCCCCTGAAAGAGGCGCACACATCTACCATTTTTTATATCAATCGCAGGTATTATAATCATGGTACTGTTTGCTTGTCAGCGAGTATTAATTTCGGGGAAAGTTTTAAGCATATCTTCGAGAGCGGAAACAGCCATCTTATCAACGGTAATCCAGGCTCCCTTTCTTTTTAAAAAAGCGCCGATTTTCAAAAGATTTTCAAAAAGTGAACATTGAGTCTCATCAAAACGGCCTGTCCATAATATACGGCGGCCGACCACATCAACAAGATGGACATCAAATGCCGCAGAAGCAGGCGAATCAACGGAATATCCGGTGCCGATCCGTTGCCTGAAGCGGTAAACATATCCTGCCATAACTACGTCGGCGCCTAAAATGCGTCCTATTTCAACTATTTGGTCGCGATCTGACAATCTGTCTTCATCTCTTGACAACATTTCCGACCAGACACCCTGGGCCTGGCCCGAAGGAATTAACTC
>JABMRH010000266.1 GCA_013202725.1 Desulfobacteraceae bacterium | reverse complement strand
CGTATTCTTCATCAGCATGACGATGGTCATGGGGCCGACGCCGCCGGGTACCGGCGTAATGGCGGCGGCTTTTTCTTTTACACTTTCAAAGTCTACGTCGCCGACCAGAATCGCTTTGCCTTCCGGAGTTTTTCCTATCCGGTTTACCCCCACATCGATAACCACAACCCCCTCTTTTACCATGTCCCCTGTAACTGTCTTTGGATAACCGGTAGCTACTATCAGGATGTCTGCTCGCTTTGTGTGGAAGGCCAGGTCTTTTGTTCTTGTATGACACAGCGTTACCGTTGCATTGCCTGCTGGTCTTTTTTGAAGCATCAGATTAAGGACAGGTTTCCCAACAATGTTGCTCCTACCCACAACCACGACCTCAGCGCCTTCTGTTTGCACACCGGAACGGGCCAGAAGCTCCAGTATCCCATGAGGGGTACAGGGGAGAAAACACTTTTCCCCGATTACCATCTTTCCTACATTCACAGGATGAAACCCATCCACATCTTTAACGGGATCAACGGCATATATAACGCGGGATTCATTAATCTGTTTCGGAAGAGGGAGCTGAACCAATATCCCGTGAATCCGTGAATCCTTGTTCAACTTCTCAATTATCAAGAGAAGCTTTTCCTCAGAGGTATCTTCCGGCAAATCAACTCTTTTTGAATATATCCCTAAATTGTTACACGACTTCTCCTTTTGGCCCACATATACCCTGGAGGCTGGATCGCCACCCACAAGAACTGTAGCCAACCCCGGAGTTACACCGTGTCTTTCCTTTAATTCCGCCATCTCTTTTTTCAGTTCTTCCCGTATCTGTTTGGCAATCTCAGTGCCGCTTATAATATTTGCAGGCATTTATAATCTCCTTAAAAAAGCCCCTTTACCTTTCCGGTTTCAACATCTACATCAATACGCCTGTAAGCAGGATCAGAAGCTGTTCCAGGCATCAGGCTGATTGCCCCCGCCACCGGCACCACGAATCCCGCCCCTTTATAGGTCAGGATATCCCGGACAGGAAGCGTCCATCCCGTTGGCACACCTTTTTTAGCCGGATCATGAGAAAGACTTAGGTGAGTTTTGACCATACATGTTCCCAAATTTGCCAGTTCAGGATCCTGTTCAATTCTCTTTGCCTTGGCTTCGGCTTCCGGGGTATAACTTACACCGTCCGCGCCGTATACCTCTTTGGCAATCAATTCAATCCTCTTGCGCAATGGAGTCTCAAGATCGTAAAGAAAGTGGAAATCGTTTTCTTCTTCACAGGCATCGATAACCGCATCGGCAAATTCCAGAGCCCCATCCCCACCTTTAAGCCAATGTTCGGAAACGGCAACGCGGGCGCCTGCAGCCTCTGCAGATCTGCGAACAGTCGCTATCTCATCCTTGGTATCGGTGTAAAAGGAATTGATGCAGACCACGGGGTTAATCCCTGCTTTCTTTATCGTCTTTATGTGATGAGTCAGATTTTCACAACCCTTTTCCACCCAGTCCACATGTTCCTCAAGGTAGGCCGGATCTATTGATTTTCCCGGGGGCAGGGCAGGTCCGCCGCCATGACATTTTAACGCGCGAATAGTTGCCACAAGCACAGCGCAATGCGGTTTTAAGCCGCTAAAACGGCATTTTAAGTTCCAGAATTTTTCAAATCCGATATCCGCTCCAAAACCACTTTCCGTAACATTGTAGTCCGCAAGTTTCAGCCCAACCCTGTCTGCTATAATGGATGACTGGCCTATTGCAATATTTGCAAACGGCCCCGCGTGTACAAAGACCGGCTGCCCTTCTAAGGTCTGAAGAAGATTAGGATTAAGTGCTTCCACCATCCATGCGGTCATGGCGCCGTCAACCTCAAGGTCTGCCGTAGTAACAGGTCCCCCTTTTTTATTATAGGCAACCACGATCTTTCCCATCCGTTCACGCATGTCTTTCAGGTCGGTGGCAACCGCCAGAATAGCCATAATCTCCGAGCTTACGGCAATCCCGAATTTAGACTGCATGGGGAAACCATCCATCTTCCCCCCGAGACCTATAATAATATTCCGAAGCGATTGAGCGCAAAAATCGATAATCCACCCCATTTCCACATTTTTGGGATTAATATCGAGCCGTTTCAGATTCTTTTTCGCCAGTATCTCATCAGAATAGTTGTTTTCATGCTGCATCCTGGCTGTCAAAGCTACCATGGCCAGATTATGCGCATTCATGATGGCGTTAATATCACCTGTAAGCCCTAATGAAAACGGGGTAAGAGGGATACACTGGGCCAGGCCGCCGCCTGCCGCGCTCCCCTTTATATTCATAGTCGGGCCGCCGGAAGGTTGACGGATAGCGCCGACAACCCGTTTTCCTCGCTTGCCAAGCCCTGGCACCAATCCCATAGCAGAAGTGCTTTTGCCTTCCCCAAGCGGGGTGGGAGTAATGGCGGTAACATCAATATATTTACCGTCCGGTTTATCTTTCAGGCGTTTTAAAACTTTTGCAAAATCGATTTTTGCCACATAATGTCCATGTGGAAGGAGTTCCTCTTTTTCCAAACCGAGTTCCTCTCTCAATTGATAAACCGTTTTCATATTCTTTTCAGCATGTTCGGCAATTTCCCAGTCTTTATATTTGGTTGGATCGAGAGCCATGATTCCCCCCTTTTTTCTGTACCTCAATAATTTACTGAATCATATTTATTTAAAACTTTTATAAATGGTATCTTTCATTTAGTCAAGCATAAAATATTCATTTTGTTTATAGAACTACAAATCCCGGGTTGCTCGTTACTCGCTGCTTTTTCTCTTGACACACAATTGAATTATCCTTAACTTTTGGCTCACAAAAAAGCGAGTCTCTAACGTCCCAAAGGAGTAACAATGAAAATCGCAATCACAGGCAAAGGTGGTGTCGGCAAGACCACGCTCGCAGGCACGCTCGCCCGCATCTTCGCAGCAGACGGCTTTGCAGTCCTTGCAATCGATGCCGATCCTGATATGAACCTGGCATCTGCCATCGGTATTAAAAATCCACCTGCTCCACTAACCGAACATAGAAAACTAATCGAAGAACGGGCAGGCACAGGCACAGGAGGTATTTTCAAACTGAACCCGAAGGTAGATGACATCGCTCGTCGATTCGGCGTGACCGAGCATGGTGTTTCCATGCTCACGATGGGAACCATCGACAAAGGAGGATCAGGATGCATGTGTCCTGCATCCTCGCTGCTGCGTGCGTTGCTGCGTCATGTGCTGCTTCGGGAACAGAACATTGTGATCCTTGATATGGAAGCCGGCATAGAGCATCTCGGACGCGGAACCGCCGCCGGAGTTGATCTGATGATTGTGGTGGTCGAGCCCGGAGCCAGATCAATCGAAACAGCGGCACGGATACGGAAATTAAGTAAAAAGATCGGAATCGGAAGGCTGGCTGCCGTAATCAACAGGGCGAGCGAACGCAATATCGGCGCAATCAGCGCAAATCTGGACAGACTCGGAATATCTGTGATCGGCGCAATTCCGTATGATGATAATCTGATACAGGCGGATATCAATGAGCAGGCGCCGTTTGATGTTGGTGGCGACGCGGTTCCGGCGATCAAGAGAATAAAGGATGCAATTTTGTCATCGACATAACCGAGAATTGCTGGCACAAAGACAAATAATTGGATAATTCGTTAATTGGGGCGGTTGGATGAATCAACGATTCTTAATCTGAGACCTTTGCAGAACGCGATATTTTTTCGTCAGGCAAGGAAGGCGAAAATTTTAACCGGAGGAATACATAAAGAATTATTAATTTTCAATGTTGAATTTTCAATTAAAATCAGTTTTTTCCATTCATAATTAAAAATTAAAAACTCAAAATTATACTTAAGCCTGGCATAGACACGAAGCGACACGTAGTAAAACAAGCGCTAACAATCGGTGCTCAATCAAGCAAAAGACGACTTGTGCAAGGGTTTAGTATAAGGAAAGGCGAAAATTCTATGTCATTTCAACTTACAGAAGATCAACTAATGATCCAGACTATGGTCAGGGACTTTTCAAGAAATGTTGTAAGCCCTACAGCTATGAAGCGTGACCAGACCAAAGAGTTCCCTGCTGAAAACCTGAAGCAGATGGGGGAGCTGGGACTCATGGGAATGATGATACCTCCCGAGTATAACGGTGCAGGCACAGACACCGTGTCTTATGTGCTGGCCCTTTCCGAGATAGCCTATTCATGCGCATCAACAGCAGTTGTGATGTCCGTGCAAAACTCCATTGTCTGTGAAAGCATATATAAATTCGGAACCAAAGACCAGAAAGAAGGATTTTTAAAACCGCTTGCAGCCGGTGAAATCATAGGCGCCTTTGCCCTGACAGAACCAAATGCAGGTTCCGATCCTGTCAGCCAGAAAACCAATGCTGTGCTTGACGGTGATTTTTACATTTTAAACGGAACAAAACGTTTTATTACTTCCGGCAAGAATTCCGGAGTTGTTATCGTGACGGCGGTTACCGATGAAAGTAAACGTCACAAGGGTATAAGCGCATTTCTGGTAAAAAAGGAAACCCCGGGGTTAATCGTCGGCAACACGGAAAACAAAATGGGGCTGCGCGCCTCTGATACAACCGATCTTATATTCGAAGACTGCCGTGTGCCTGCTGAAAATATGCTTGGAAACGAAGGGGATGGTTTTAAATTAGCCATGACAGGCCTTGACGGCGGACGCATAGGAATTGCCGCCCAGTCTGTTGGAGTAGCCCAGGCTGCTTTAGATGCGGCCGTACAGTATTCAAAAGAAAGGGAGCAGTTCGGCCAGCCGTTTTCTAAATTCCAAGGGCTGCGATGGATG
>JABMRH010000265.1 GCA_013202725.1 Desulfobacteraceae bacterium | reverse complement strand
TTCCGGCGAAAGCCGGAATCCAGTACTTTCAATCAGTTGCAGACCATCTGGACTCCGGTTTACACCGGAGTGACGACTTTTTACGAATTCATCAAGATTCAGGATTAAATTTCTTAATCGTTCTGACCTCTGACTTCTGACCTCTGACTTCTGACTTCTAAATACCGTCCGCATCATCTAAGGCAACAATTGAAATGCCGTGTTTATTTGCAAGCTCAATCATTTCCTGCCGGTCAAAGACGATCGCTTTACCTGCTTCAATGGCCAGCGCTCCTGCTCCTGCCTCATGCATTGTCTTTATTGTTTGAACTCCCACAGCAGGAACATCAAACCTTATATCCTGATTCGGCTTGCAGACCTTAACAACAACGGCAATTCCCCTGGCCAGTTTCCCGCCTCTTTTTATTGTGGCATCTGTTCCATCAATAGCCTCAACGGCAAGAACCGATCCACCACCGACCACCACGCATTGGCCTATATCAAGACGTCCGATTTCCTTAGCAAGATTCCAGCCAAGTCTGATGTCGGCCCTTTCGGATCTGGTTGGCTTTCGTTTGGTCCAGCATCCTTTTTGCGCCAAAAGATCGGGAAGTAAAAATGTTGAAGCCTGTATCTTAATCCCCTCTTTCTCAAGGACTTCTGCAAATCCGCTTAAAATTCGATTGTCATGAGTGTGCCTCATCTTCGCAATCAAAGTAATTGCTTTCATATCAGGTCTTACATCAGAGAACATCTTTGTTTTTTTTATGGCGCCCATCATAACGGCTTTGCTGATATTATTTTTTTTAAAAAACATTATCAGCCGTTTGATCTGTCCTATATGCATCCACTCGATCGCTTCAACATGCTCTTTCAGAGCAGGATCTGTTTCATTTAGATAAGCTGCCGCATAAACGGCAAATCCTTTTGATTTTGCCGCCTTAGAAAAAATAATAGGGAACTGGCCGCTCCCTGCAATTAACCCTATTCGCATAGTTTAGTCGACCACTACCTTGTAATCCCTCTCTGGGATGATTTGATAAAATCGATAAAACCGATAACTTCCGGAATCTGTTCAACTTCTGCGCGCACCCTTTCTATAGCTTCATTCATGGTGAGCCCGATCCGGAAAATAATCCTGTATGTTTTTTTTAATGACGACAATGTGTTTTTAGAAAAACCATGCCGTTTTAATCCCACGCTGTTTAATCCATGCAGCGTTGCCCTGTCTCCTGAAGCTATAACATAGGGCGGAACATCCTTTACGACCGCTGATTTTCCTCCAACAAATGCATAATCGCCTACCCTTACAAACTGGTGAATCGCTACAAGTCCGCCGATAGTCGCATTGTCTCCTATTGTTATATGTCCGGCAAGCGTCGCGTTGTTTGACAGAACAACCTTTCGGCCGGTTTTGCAGTCATGGGCTATATGGGTATAGGCCATCAAAAGGTTTTCTTCACCGACCTCTGTTATCCCTCCGCCGAATTCCGTTCCCCTGTGGATTGTGACAAACTCCCGCACAATAGTGCCGCGTCCGATTTTAACATAGGTTTCTCCCCCCTCGAATTTCAAGGACTGTGGAACAGCGCCTATAGCGGCATACTGAAATATATTGCAATCAGCGCCTATAGTAACATAAGGGTCGATAACAACGTGGGGGCCTATAACGGTTCTGGATCCTATAAAAACATTCTCCCTTATAATCGAGTACGGCCCGATTTCTACATTTGAATCTATCTCTGCTTTGGGATCAATAATTGCCGTCGAATGTATCATAATTTATCTCCAAAAGTAGCCATTAATTCAGCTTCAGCCACGAGCTTTTTATCAACAAAAGCAACCCCGGACATCTTGATTGCCTTTAATCTCTGTTTCAGGATTTGCACCTCAATAACAAGCTGATCTCCGGGCACAACGGGCTTTCGAAATTTTACTTTGTCTATCCCCATAAAATATATAAGAGCGCCTTGCTTTTCCTGAGGCAGGGACGCAGAAGCAAGCACTCCGCCGGCCTGGGCCATTGCTTCCACTATTAGCACTCCGGGCATAATCGGAGTTCCCGGAAAATGCCCCTGAAAAAAAGGCTCGTTTATTGTAACGTTTTTTAATGCAACCACCTTTTTATCAGGAATCAGCTCCACTATTCGATCTACAAGAATAAAAGGATACCGGTGCGGCAAAAAGTTCATTATTTCCTGAATATTATAAACCAAGTTTCGCGCCCTCCTTAATCCTGCCCTCAATTCTGTTTAATCTTTTTTCTATTTCAGAAAGGTTCTTTTTAAGCTCAGGAAGCCTGTATATAATCCTTTGCACCCTGAGCCATAATCTATGCGGCATCTCCGGCGAACC
>JABMRH010000264.1 GCA_013202725.1 Desulfobacteraceae bacterium | reverse complement strand
TGCGTTTCTCTGACAGGATCTTCCCATCTTTTTAAATTAACATTATGACCGAGAGAGGCGAGAAGGCTGAGAGTTCTAGCCAGATCCATCACGCCTGATCCTTTTCCGCAAGAGCCGTCCATAGAAATCGCCTGAAAATTTCGGCCTCTTAATATTGATTTAACAAGACCTGTCAGCACCGATCCCGGGCCGATTTCCACAAATGTGCGAACACCGGCTTTTAATAGATTTTCGATTTCGCTCACGAAATCTATCGGAGATAAAATTTGCCCGCTAAGCAAGCCCTTTGCCTTGTTGGAATCGGCAGGGTACGGCATGCCTGTTGTATTGGAAAAGACAGGAACCTCTGATGGAACAATATCTGCATTTTGCACCTGCCGGGCAAACGGCTTCTGAGCATCCTTTACCAGAGCGCTGTGAAAAGCGGCTGACACGGAAAGTTTTATTGTTTTAAACCCTTTTTCTCTGCATATTTTGTCGGCCAGGGCAATTGACTTAACAGAACCGGATAGAACTCCCTGGTTTGGGCTATTTTTGTTGGCAAGGATTGCGCCCGTCTCTGAGCCGTTAATCAGCTCCTCAAGCTCGTTGATCGGCGCCTTTACAGCCAGCATTGTACCGCTGTCATCTTTATTTCGTCCGGCTGAGGCCATTAAATTACCGCGGGCGATTGAAAGGTCAAAAAGGGTGTTAATATCCATCCATCCTGCGGCATAAAGGGCGGGCAGCTCCCCATAGCTGTGTCCGCATGTGGCATCAGGCTTTATTCCGAATCCTTGAAGGATGTTAAGCATTGCCAGGCTTACCGCGCCGATGGCCGGCTGGGCGATATCCGTATTTTTTAAAGCATCTTTATCTGTTTGAGCCGGAAAAGGATAGATATAATCGGTTAAATAACCGGTATTGTTATATTTGCTGTTTGCGAGTTCCATGACTTCAAAGGCTTCCGGAAAGCAGCAAACAAGGTCGCGTCCCATTTGCGTATATTGACTGCCCTGGCCTGGAAACATAAATGCAATTTTGCCGCGGTTTTCAGGGTTGATATAATCAGGACCTCCATAATAGATATTTCGCAGGTTCCATGCCCCGTTACGATCGTTTGCGCCAAGCGCGTCCAACGCCTCGTCAAAAGGCAGGGATGTGTATGCGGAAGAATCAAGAGGCTGTTCGATGACAAACAAAAGCCTGTGCCTGTCATTAAATGAAAAATCGGTTCTGGTATCAGCGGCTGTTTTTGAAAACTCTTTATTTGAGATTCCTTTGTCAATAGAGCTTTTCAGGCTGCTGACAAGCTTAACAAGCTCATCTTTGCTTGAAGAGGACAGGGCAATGATTTCAATTGATCCGTCCCAGGAGATATTTCTTTTTTTAGACGTATGTTCTTCGACAAGAATATGAAAATTACTTCCGCCAAATCCAAAAGCGCTGACGCCCGCGCGGCGAGGATGATCCTTTTTTGAAAACCATGGCCTGGTCTCTGTGTTTAAATAAAAAGGGGATTCATCTATTCTTAATTGCGGATCAGGGTTATCAGCTTTCAATGTCGGCGGCAGGGCCTTGTAATAAAGAGACAGCGCGGCCTTAATCAAACCTGCTGCTCCGGCTGCGGCCTTGGTGTGGCCGATCATCGATTTGACTGATCCAAGAGCGCACTTGCCGGAATTAAGAATATTGGATGATATGTTTTTATTTTTGTTTGATTCACCAAAAACCTTGCATAGCGATTGAAACTCTACAATGTCTCCTACCTTGGTACCTGTACCGTGAGCTTCGATCAGGCCAACAGTGCCGGGATCTATCCCTGCGTTACAATAAGCCCTGCGAATCGCTTTTGTCTGTCCTTCGGCGCTGGGCGCATATATACTCTGCGATTTGCCGTCGCTTGACGAGCCGATACCCTTTATTACAGCGTAGATTTTGTCCTTATCCTCTTTGGCATCTTCGAGTCTTTTAAGAACAACTATTCCGACTCCTTCTCCGAGCACGGTTCCGTCCGCATCCCTTGAAAAAGGCCTGATATCCTCTGTGGGAGACAAGATATGTGTTTGGGAAAAGCACATATGCATAAAGATATCGTTTAAAGTATCCACTCCACCGGTGAGAGCCATGTCTGAACGGCCCGACATAAGCTCCATCACCGCAAGGTGTATCGCGCTCATCGAACTGGCGCACGCAGCGTCAACTACGCAGTTAGTGCCCCCCAGGTCGAGTCGATTGCATATTCTTCCTGCCACGACATTTCCAAGAAGACCGGGGAAGGAGTTTTCCTGCCACGATACATATGAATCGGATATCCGCTCTATTATTTCCTGGGCCTTTTCAGCAGAGATTCCTGAATCAAGAAGAGCCTTGCGCCATTTTGGATATCCAAGTCTTGCGCCGAGCGGAATAACAAGCTCCTGGGTGCCGGTTATTCCGAGTATTACGCTTGTTTTATCTTTGTTGAATTTTTTGCCTTTCCAGTAGCCTGCGTCATCAAGAGCTGTTTTTGCGGCCATGAGACCAAGGATCTGTGAAGTGTCCGTTGCTTCAAGGGAAGACGGAGGAATGCCGAATTCGGCTGGGTCAAATGAAACAGGAGAAAGAAAACCGCCCCGTTTGCAGTAAACATGGTCGGGTTCTTTTGGATTTTTGTTAAAGTAATCTTCAGGATTCCAGTGTGATTTTGGAACTTCGGTTATACCATCTTCGCCTTGAAATATTAAGCGCCAATATTCTTTTAATCCCGGAGATTTTGGGAAGAAGCATCCGATGCCGATAATGGCGATCGGGATGTTTTTGTTGTTTTTATTTTTAGTCGATTTCAATTATTATTCCTTTTTTTTGATTTTTCATGAGTTCATTATT
>JABMRH010000263.1 GCA_013202725.1 Desulfobacteraceae bacterium | reverse complement strand
TTTCAAAACGTCCCATTTTGTCCAATCTCTGCGTCAGGCTCAAATTATAATTCTCGAAATACTCAATGTATTCCTGCGGTTAGAATTTTCGCCTTCCTTGACCTTGAACAAACTGAAACGTTTTGAAACAGGCTCAAATGAAAGAAAATTTAAACCATCATGCTTATTTGCTTCATGTAATGACAGGGGAGCCTCGCGCCCTGTTTTTTACTTTTGTTATTTCTACGACATTACATCTGATTTTTTTTGCGGTTTTGATCTTTGTGCCCGGCCCAAAGCCATATAAACATTTCTCACCTTCTGTTATAAATGTCAGCATGGTTGCATTGCCTGGTCAGAACAAAATGCCCGGCACAGGCCGGCCGGCCGGTTTTGAGCTGGAAAAGAAAATTGCAAAACCTGAAAAGGCGCCGGTTTCCAGGATTTTACCTGAAAGAGTCGCAAAATCGGATCGAGATTCCTCAAAAGCTATTTCTGTAAGCCCTGAAAGAAAGAGAATAAAAAAGTCGCTCAAAAAAAAGACTTTTAAATCTTCCATGGTTGTAAAAAGTGTTATTGCGCGGGTTGAAAAGAAGGTTGAGGAGTCAAGGCCAAATCCTGTTGCCGAGGCAATTGACCGTTTGAAAAATAAAGTAGCGACTGGCCGTCAAGAGCCTCAATCAGGAACAGGCGTGACGTCATCTTCTACCGGCATACCGGGCAGCCCGGGGGCCAGCGGAAAAAAAGCACTTGAATTAATAGATATATATAGAGCGCAAATTTCATATTATATTGAAAAAAACTGGGCTTTTTCCAAACAGTTGGCTGAGGGGCGTGCCGATTTGGCGGCTGTGCTGGTGATTAAGATCATGAGAAACGGTGAGATTAAAGATGTCTGGTTTGAAAAAAAGTCAGGCAACACCTATTTTGACGAGTCTGCCTATAAGGCCGTTATGAAATCAAATCCGCTTCCCATGCTTCCAAAAGGATATTTGCGTCCGTATTATAATCTTGGTCTGATTTTTACTCCATCGGGCTTACGATAACAGCTTATTTATAGAAGTATGATGGTTGATATTAATGTTTATGAAACGTGTTAACAGATCGCGGCCATGGCCGGCCTATATTATCTTCCTGGTTATGACAGCATCCTTTTTGATTTGTCCGGCTTTATGCTGGTCGGAATATGATTATATTGATATAAACAACCCTTCTCTGAGAAAGATACCGATTGCAATTCCATTATTTAAGACCATGGCTAAAAGCCGGTCGGAGAAACGCTTGTCTGAAAAGTCTTCTGATCTGCTTTCCGAAACTTTGGAATTTACAGGTTATTTCAAAATGCTTGACAGGGATGCGTTCCTTGTTGATCCTGAGAAATCTGATATAACCGCTTCGAGCATCAATTTTCAGAACTGGACAAGCATCGGCGCTGAGCTTTTAATAACCGGAAGTCTCCAGGTTAAGGATGATATTATTGATATAGAACTCAGGCTGTATGATACCTTTAAATCAAAATTGCTTGTTGGTAAAAGATACAGAGGATGGATAAATGATCAACGGAAAATGATACACCGTTTTTGCAGCGATGTTATTCATTGCCTAACCGGCAAAAAAGGTATTTTTGACAGTAAAATAGCTTTTGTCTCAACAGGATCAGGGAATAAGGAGATATATATATGCGAATTTGACGGTTACAATCCTATCCAAAAAACTCATAATAAAAATATCACCCTTTCTCCGGCATGGTCGTGTGACGGGAAATGGATTGCTTACACTTCTTACAAAAAGGGCAAGCCTGATCTTTATATAGAGCATTTAAAGGAAAAACGCGGCTTTGTGGTTGAAAAAAAAGGCATTAATATTACACCGGCATGGGTTCCGGGCCAATTTGCATTGGCTGCCACACTTTCATTTTCAGGTGACCCGGAAATTTATATGTTGACCGGAACCGGTAAAATTATTAAGAAATTGACTAACAAACGGGGAATTGACGTGTCCCCTTCATGGTCTCCGGACGGTAAAAAGATGGCCTTTGTATCAAACAGGTCCGGAACGCCACAGATTTATATTATGGATATTGATTCCGGAAACGTCAAAAGATTGACTTTTCAGGGCCGATACAATACATCACCAAGCTGGTCTCCAAATGGAGACAAAATAGCCTATTGCGGCATGGAAAACGGAGAATTTAATATCTATATAATTGGTGTTGATGGCAATGACCCGCTTCAATTGACCTTTAATGAGGGAGACAATGAGTCCCCTTCATGGTCTCCGGATGGAAGCCTTATCGCTTTTAGCTCAAACAGAGAAGGTCCTTATAGAATTTATGTTATGAGCGCTTATGGAACCGATCAGAGGTCTTTGCTTGCTCTGCCGGGTGAGCAAACAAATCCGAGATGGTCGCCAAGCATAGTAAGCAATTAAAATATGGCAGATTTTATAATATTAAGGAGGAAAAAATGCGAAAAAAATTATGGATAAGTTTGGTTTTATTGCTGGTAATCCCTGGATTGTTGTGTATTGCTTCATGCGCTAAAAAGGCTGTTAAGGTTGAGCCTGTTGAGGTTTTGTCAGCTGAGGATCAGGCGGCAAGAAAGGCTGCCGCCGAAGCAGCTAAAAAAGTAGAGCAGGAAGAGCTGGCAAGGCAGCGGGTTATTGAGGAGCAGCGCCTGAAAGAGGAACAGGCGGCGCGTGAGAAGATGGCCGCCAGGAACATGTTCATTAATGAAAATATTTATTTTGATTTTGACAAGTATAATCTTCTTCCTTTGGCCCAGCAGATTTTACAGAGGAAATCAGAATGGCTGTGGAGCAATCCCGATGTATCCGTGATTATTGAGGGGCATTGTGATGAACGCGGCACCAATGAGTACAACATTGCCCTTGGAGACAGGCGGGCCGAAAGCGCAAGGACATACCTGATCAATCTCGGCATTGCCGGTTCTCGATTGATAACTGTAAGCTATGGTGAAGAACGTCCTGTAGATTCCGACCACAATGAAGGTGCCTGGGCAAAAAACAGGCGTGCTCATTTTGAAATAGGATAGATTAACGCGCAAAAAAGCTGACAGGATAAACAGGATTTTGTCTTAGGGGTTAGTATCCCACGGCAACGTCAAAGTAGAACACCACCAATATCATTCCCGCGAACGCGGGAATCCAGTATTTCTGGCTACTTTGGTGCTGCTGGATTCCCGCTTCCGCGAGAATGACGAGCATCTTTACGGCATTACATCCATGACACGACACTAGCGCCCGATAGAATGGATCTCATCCATAATACTGATGTCGGGTTTGCCAGCAAGGAGTCCGCCGATCTTTCCAAAGAAGGCCTTGAAGTGGGGGGTGGAGGAATGAAAATCAAAAGCCGCCTTGTCCTTGTAGCGTTCCATAATGACGATTGTGTTGGGATTGGCCTTATCCTGGTTCATGGTATAAAAGAGGGTTCCCTCTTCTTTGGCCACACCC
>JABMRH010000262.1 GCA_013202725.1 Desulfobacteraceae bacterium | reverse complement strand
GTAAAAACAATAAGATATGTCAAATTTTTAGAGGTTAATAGCGGGATTTCTGAGATCTTTTTTATCAATAAAATTTGTTTTCTATAAATAAAACCATAAAACTAAATTTTAACCAAAATTATGGAGTTGTGCAAAGGTCTCAGATTAACGAGGTCTGGAAGTATATATATTATGATTAATAAAAGCTCTCTTTCATTTGGACATTATCTTAAGGCAATACGGATCGAGAAGGGAATCAGCCTTGATGAGGTTTCAGAAAAAACCAAAATTAGAATAGGCAATCTCCTTCTTGTTGAGAAGGAGGATCATGACAGGCTGCCTTCCGAGATTTTTGTTAAAGGATTTTTGCGCGCTTATGCAGAAGCTATCGGCGTTGATGGGGATGAGGCTGTAACGCGTTACACTTCAAGTCTTAATGCTTATCAGACAAATGTAAAGTCTGAAGCGGATTTTGACAATTTGAACACAAAATTTTGGCCTCATCTGCTGCTTTCTCTTGGGGCGATGATATGTATTATCGCTTTATCTGTTTTTGCGATGTCTGTTTTTCATGCCCCCCTTAAAACCGACAGCCAGGTTAAGACTGATGGCGGCCATGATAATAATAAGACAGGCAAAGGTATTGATAACATTGCTTCCAAAGTCGATAATGGCCGTGAGTTAGACTCCGATTTAGTCGGCAAACGATCCGAAAAAAGTTTATTGCTTAGTATAATAACAATTGAAACAAGCTGGATAAAGGTAATAATAGATGGTCGGATGCCGAAAGAATATAGTCTGAAACCCGGAGATCGCCTTGAGCTTGAAGCGTTTACCGGTTTTAATTTATTGATTGGCAATGCAACAGGTGTTCAATTGATTTTAAATGATAAACCCATAGAGGTTTCAGGGAAGAGAGGACAGGTGGTAAATATCCAGATTCCATAAAAACAATTATGCAAAGTAATCATCATAAAATACTTATCGAAAGCATCAGGAGATTGCTGAGACGGGATGCCACAACCCACCTTCTCAAGATAGTTGACAAGACACATGTGGCTGATCTCGCAGAGGTATTTCGTTCTTTATCTTTTTCCCAGCAGAGAAAACTCTTCGATATGATAAGTGATATAGAGCAAAAAGGGGTGCTTTTCAGCCAACTTGATGAAGATGCCTTTATGGGCTTTGTTGAAGGAATGGAGTTGGATGATCTTGTTAAAATCCTGGATCATATGCCGACTGATGATGTTGCTGATCTGATTGGACGACTTCCTGAGGATAAATCGGCTTCCATTCTTGAAAAGATGAAAAAGGAGGGTTCCGAAGAGGTTGAAGGCCTGCTCCGTTACGGAGATGATACCGCGGGCGGCAGCATGGTCCCTGATTTTATCGCATTAAGGGAGGATATAACAGCCAGGGAGGCTATTGAATCACTGCAAAAGGAGTATATGGATGTTGAGATGCCATTTTATCTTTATGTGGTGGATGAATACGGCAAGCTGGTAGGCGTCATCTCGCTAAGACAGCTTGTAGTTGTCCCGCCGGACACCCTGCTTAAAGATTTTATGACAACAGACGTGATTGCGGTAAAAACCGACGTGGACCAGGAAGAGGTGGCAAAAATCGTTGCGCGTTATGATATCCTGGCTGTGCCGGTTGTTGATGAATATGGCAAACTTGTTGGTATCGTTACCGTTGATGATATTATTGATATCATCAGGAAAGAGGCTACCGAAGATATATTGAAAATGGCAGGAGCAGGCGAGGAGTTTGTTGAAACTCAGTCTGTCGTCAGGAGTACGAGAATACGGCTGCCATGGCTGTTTGCAAGCTGTGTTGGCGGAATAATTGCATTTATAATTATTGGTCGCTTTGAAGAGAGTTTGAGCAAGTTTGTTTATCTTGCGGCATTTATTCCTGTCATCATGGGTATGGGGGGAAATATAGGCACTCAATCCTCCACAATTGTGGTACGTGGTCTTGCAACAGGACGTCTCAATATTAGAGATATCTGGTCTGTTGTTTTCAAGGAACTCGCTATAGGTCTTATCCTTGGCGTTATTTACGGAGTCCTCATCGGCATTGTTGCTCAGTTTCGATACGATACCGGGGCGCTTGCCATATCGGTTGGGGTTGCTTTAATCTGTTCCATGTCTGTTGCCGCGCTGATAGGTTCTCTGGTGCCTATGCTTTTTGCACGGATAAATATCGATCCTGCCGTGGCAACAGGTCCTCTTGTAACAACGGCGATAGATATCATCAGCGTATTTTTCTATTTTACAATCGCCACAACTCTCCTTAGCATATAACGGATGTCGAGCTTTTCCACGCCAGCTATCATGCTCCGCCGCACGGATTTTGGAGACTATGATCTTATAATTACCTTTTTTACGTTAAATAAAGGAAAGATTTCTGTAATAGCCAAATCCGCAAAAAAAAGCGCAAGACGATTTTCAGGTATTCTTGAACTCTTTTCTGTTTTAGATATTGTGTGCAGCGCAGGTCGCAGGCCAGGACTTTCTATTTTACAGGAGGCTGCATTAAAACATCCATTTGCCGGAATAAGAGAAGATGTAATAAAGACGGCATACGCAAGCTACTGGGCGGAACTGATAAATGAATGGATGGAAGAAGGCGGAAGGCAAAACCAGCTTTATCATCTGTTTCAGCATGTTTTATGCGAACTCGATCTTGGACAAATACCTGACAGAGCTCTTAGCATTCAGTTCCAGATAAGATTTATTGCCATGTCGGGTCTTTGCCCGAATTTAAACCGTTGCAGCTTATGCAAGATTAAGCTTGAGAAGATGAAAAAAAACGAGGTGGTGTTTGATCTTAAAAAGGGCGGGCTTGTATGTGAAAAGTGTGCGCCTGGATCGTCACGACAGATATCTCTTTCAAAAGGGACTATAAAGCAGCTTCTCTGGATCAAAAGCGGAGATTTGGATAAGGTGAGCAGGATCAAATTTTCCAGCCAGGCTTTAAAGGAAGGCCTGGAATTTATGGAAATGTTTGTGCCTTATCATTTGGGAAAGGAGCCGCGAAGTCTTGCTTTTTTGCGTCAGATAAGACAGGAGCAGGGATTAAGGGGTAAGGATTAAGGGGTATGCAGAGCATAAGAAGTATTCTTGAAAAACGTCATATTGAAGCATCTGCGCCGTGCAGAATCGACATGGGAGGAACTCTGGATATTAGCACATTTTATTATCCGCTCAGGCATCTTTCTCCATGCACCTTCAACATAGCGGTGAATTTAAGAACCAGGGTCCGCCTTTTCCCTTATAAAGAAGGGATCGTAAAGATTTCTTCAAGGGGTTTTAAAAGCGCAGAATATTCCTCAGACAAAGCCCCTTTTAATCATCCTTTAGGGCTTATGTTTGCGATTGCGGCCTATTTTGGAGCTGAAGGCGTACATATTGATATTGACTCGTCATCACCTCCTTGCAGCGCTCTGGGAGGTTCATCCGCGGCCGCGGTTGCTCTTATTGCGGCATTTTCAAAGCTCGCTCAAATGCAAACAGTCGGTCTTGGGTCAAGGCAAAAAATTGCGCTGCTTGCGCACGCTCTTGAAGAGAGTGTCGCAGGCGTGCCGTGCGGACTTCAGGATCAGCTTGCTTCCGTCTATGGAGGAGTTAACGCATGGTACTGGCCCGCTATAATTAATGGCCCCTCTTTCAGAAAAAAAACTATCGTCAAGAAAACTTTTCATAAAAACTTAAATAAGCATCTCCTTCTTGCCTATTGCGGAATTCCCCATGAATCGAAGAATATTAACAAAAGGTGGGTTAAGCAGTTTATTTCCGGCAAACACCGCAAACTCTGGGCAGAGATAATTTCATGCACACAAAGGTTTAGTGACGCTCTTTTTGAAAGAAACTTTAAAGAAGCCTGCGTTTCAATGAACAGGGAAACAGCTATAAGGAGAAAAATGACACCCGACGTGCTTGATAAGATGGGAGCAAAACTCGTTGGTTCGGCTGTTAAAAACAGATGCGGCGCAAGATATACAGGAGCCGGCGGCGGGGGCTGTATCTGGGCGATAGGCGAGATTGAAGATATTGACAGATTAAAGGATATTTGGGAAAAGACTCTTTTGAGCAGAAAAGAGGCATGTCTGCTTGATGTGGATATTGATTCCAAAGGGTTAGTGGTTGATCAGGGATTAGAGGATTAGAGGATTAGGGGATTAGGGGATTAGGTTGAAGACTGTTAGGAAGGGAATAATTTTAAATTAAAAACTCAAAATTATATTTAACACTTAACACCTGATGAATTTGGGCTCTTTACGAGTTCATCAAAAGGTAAATCGAGGGAAATAAATGTATTTTCAGGAAGTAATACTATCATTACAGCAGTTCTGGGCACGCAAAGGATGCACGCTTATTCAGCCTTATGACATTGAGGTCGGCGCAGGAACATTTCACCCTGCAACACTTCTTAAGGTCCTTGGCCCTGAGCCCTGGAATGCGGCTTATGTCCAGCCATCCAGACGCCCTACAGACGGCCGTTATGGTGAAAATCCAAATCGATTGCAGCATTATTATCAGTTCCAGGTAATACTCAAGCCATCTCCGGTTGATGTGCAGAAACAGTACCTCCAGAGCTTAAAGGCTCTTGGAATCAATTCTCTTGATCATGATATAAGGTTTGTTGAAGACGACTGGGAATCACCGACTCTTGGAGCGTCAGGTCTGGGATGGGAGGTCTGGCTGGACGGCATGGAGATTACTCAATTTACCTATTTTCAACTGGCGGGTAGTATTGAATTATCACCCGTATCAGTGGAGCTTACTTACGGCCTGGAGCGCATTGCAATGTATCTTCAGGGTGTAGATAATGTGTTTGATTTGAAATGGAACGACAATATAACTTATGGAGATATATATCATCAACAGGAAGTGGAGCAGTCAACATATAATTTCGAAAAGGCTGACGTAGATATGCTTCTGGATCTTTTTAACAAATACGAAAATGAAGCCATGCAGATGATTAATAGGCCGCTCATTCTTCCGGCTTATGAATATTGCCTGAAATGTTCACACACCTTTAACCTTCTTGATGCCCGCGGAGCGATCAGCGTAACAGAGAGAACCGGTTATATCGCACGGATAAGAAATCTTGCAAGAGCCTGTGCTGAACAATATCTGAACCAGCGGAAAGCCATGGGTTTTCCATTAATGCGTAATTTTAGTAACCAGGGATAAACATGAACACTTTTTTACTTGAAATAGGTACAGAGGAAATTCCTGCCGGTTATATTGAACCGGCCTTGAGGAGTCTTTCAGAGCTGATTTTACAAGGCATGGACAATGCGCGTATTGAACACGGCAAGGCCAGGACTTTTGGAACGCCGAGAAGGCTTGCAGTGGAAGTTGCGGATGTTGCCGGCAGGCAGAAGCGCCTGGTAACCGAGATTACAGGGCCTCCTGAAAGAATCGCTTTTGATAAAGATAACAGGCCTACTCTGGCCGCAGAGAAATTTGCCGACAAGATTGGAATTTCTGTAGGCAGTTTAAAAGTAAAAGATACGGAAAAAGGCCGGTATTTATATGCAAGAAAAATGGAAAGAGGCCTTGCAACAAGGACGATTCTTAAAGATTTTTTACCTGATGTTATATTATCAGTTCCGTTTCCGAAAACAATGAAATGGGCGGATTTAACCATTGAGTTTGCAAGACCGATACATTCGATCATGGCCCTCTTGGGAGATAAGGTTGTCCCGTTTGTTTTGGGCAATGTAAAAAGCGGCAGATATATTTTTGGGCACAGCTTTATGAGCCCGGGGAGGATCAGGCTTTCTAAACCAGATGACTACATTGAAATCCTGCGTTCTAACTATGTGCTGATTGATCCAAAAGAAAGAAAAAAACAGATTGCACGCGGTATCGATAAAGCAGCCGGCGATTGCGGAGGCAGGGTTCTGCAAGATGATGACCTTGTTGATATTGTAACTAATCTTATTGAATATCCGGCTGTTGTAGCAGGTGGTTTTGATAAGGAATTTCTTGAGCTTCCCTGTGAGATATTGATTACCGCCATGCGGGAATACCAGAAATATTTTGCCGTAATTGATAAAGAAAACAATCTGATGCCGAATTTTATTGCGGTGAACAATACATTGGTCAGGGATATGTCGCTGGTTACAAAGGGGCACGAAAGGGTGCTCAGAGCCAGGCTTAAAGATGCTCAATTCTTTTACAGGAGCGATGTAGAGAGACCCTTTGAAGATTTGGTGGAAAAATTAAAGGGGGTTCTTTTTCAAGCCGGGCTTGGGACCGTGTATGATAAAGTAATGAGGGTCCAAAAACTTGCCGGATATCTGGCAGAGGCTGCAAATTTTGATTCGGATTTTAAACAAAAAGCATTGAGAGCCGCCTATTTGTGCAAAGCCGATCTTGTCAGCCAGGTTGTTGTTGAGTTCCCAAAGCTGCAAGGGGTAATGGGAAGAGTTTATGCTTCTGCTGCCGGAGAACCCGATGTGGTGGCATCTGCTATAGAAGAGTATTATCGGCCCACATATTCAGGAGGACGGCTTCCTGAAACAGAAACAGGCGCAATTCTCGCCATTGCCGACAAGATCGATTCCATTTGCGGTTGTTTCATAGCAGGGTTGATTCCGACCGGCGCTTCAGATCCATATGCTCTTCGACGGCAGGGAATAGGCATTGTTCAGATAATGCTTGATAAAGGTTTTTCCTTTTCATTAAGCGAGTTGATTGAAAAGAGCGTAACGCTGTTCGGCGAACGAAATACCGATGAAATTAAAAAGATTTCCTACAGGATTTATCTCTTTTTGCAAAATCGGATAGCCTATCTTTTGTCCGAGAAAGGATTCTCAAAAAACGTAATAGCAGCCATTGTCTCTGTTTCTGCAGATAATGTGCCTGATGTTTGGAACAGAGCGCGTGCTCTGGAAAAACTTAAAACCAAGCCGGATTTTGAACCCTTAGCCATTGCTTTTAAGCGGGTTGTCAATATCATCAAACAGGCTGCTCCTGTTCATGTAGTCGATATAGATGAAAGCCTGTTTGAGCATGAATGCGAAGCTGTTTTATTTGCTGATTATAAAAAAATTAAGGAAAAGGTATTGGATGATCTTGACAAGGGATTATTTGAACAAGCCCTTTTTGATATAGCTTCGTTGCATGATTCTGTTGATGCTTTTTTTGACGGGGCAATGGTAATGGCGGAAAATTCGAGCATACGAAACAACAGGCTTTCACTGTTAAAACAGATTGAAAAACTATTTAGATTGTTTGCCGACTTTTCAAAAATTTCAACCCGCGCTGTTTCTCTTTAGCTTTTTCAAAAAGACTATGACAGGATAACAAAATTTTGTCTTTACCCCGCCCTATGGAACTATTAGACAAACTTAAAAGATTTTTTGATCTCTCCTCGTTCCGCCCAGGTCAGGAAGAAGTGGTTAGAGCAATGCTGGAAGGAAGAGATGCTCTTGTGGTCATGCCAACCGGGGGAGGGAAATCGCTTTGCTACCAGCTTCCTGCCTTAATCCGTGAGGGAACAGCCCTCGTTGTTTCTCCCCTTATCGCTTTAATGAAAGATCAGGTGGATGCCCTTCGAAAAAAAGGGATTGCCGCATCGTTCATCAATTCCACCCTTTCCCCGGCAAAACAAAGAGATGCCCTTAAAACACTTGAAGCAGGAAAGTTAAAGCTTTTGTATGTTGCTCCGGAACGGTTTCGCCAGAAGGAATTTCTGCAGTCTCTTTCTGTTTCCAAAATCAGTTTTGTAGCAATAGATGAAGCCCATTGTATCTCCCAGTGGGGGCACGATTTTCGTCCTGATTACCTGCGGTTAGGGGAAACCCTGCAACGCATAGGACAATACCGGATTCTTGCCGCTACCGCTACTGCCACTGAGTCGGTTATATTAGATATCATCTCCAGCCTTCATATTAAGAATTGCAGACAGTTTATAACAGGCTTTTATCGCAACAACCTGCAATTGAAAGTAGCTCTTTGTGCAAATAAAAAGGAGAAAGAAGGCGCTCTTGTGTCAGCCCTTGCAGAAGAGAAACTTCCCGCAATTGTATATTGCGCTACGAGAAAAGGTGTGGATGAAGTGGTAACCCTGTTGAAAGATCGAGGGCATCCTGTGTCGGGATACCATGCAGGTATGGACGATGAAACGCGAAATCGTGTGCAGGAACGATTTATGACAGGACGCTCTGAAATAATTGTGGCGACTAATGCTTTTGGGATGGGAATTGATAAATTAAACATACGCCAGGTTATCCACTACCAGTTTCCAGGCTCTATAGAATCGTATTATCAGGAGATAGGAAGAGCAGGAAGAGATGGAAAAAAATCAACATGCGCGCTCCTTTTTTCCATGGGGGATAACTATATCCAGGAATTCTTTATTGATATGAACTATCCTTTGCCTGAAACAGTTCAGGATGTTTTTGACTTTTTAAAGAGTACGGGGAAAGATTATCTGAGCGTTGGAAATAATGAAATTGCTGAAACAATCAGTTCTGCTCAGAGCGCCGGACAGGTGGGGATCGTCATAAAAATGCTGGAGCGGGCCGGTTTCCTGGAAAGGCTCTATTCCGGGAGTCGACTCTGTTTTGTTGCCGCAGGCGTGGAAAGCCCAAGAGGGCCTGTTCAAAAAAAG
>JABMRH010000033.1 GCA_013202725.1 Desulfobacteraceae bacterium | reverse complement strand
CCTGAACTCAGGGGGATAGATGCGGTTAAGCCAGTATTCTTTTGTAATATCGGATGATATATAATTGTTAAGCCCCTGGAGGGAATAGCACATGTTGCTGTTTTCCTTGATTTTCCAGTCTAATTTCTGGATATAGGTATCAACAAGATCAACATTTGCTTTTGTTGCGATGTTTCTTATCTGCGCATGCTGTTCCCTGTATAAAATGTAGGCCTTGGCGGTTTTATAAAATGGAGAAGCAAGCAACACTCTTTCAACAATATCCTGTATCTCTTCCACTTCGGGAGCAGAATCAAGGTGGAGTTCATGGGCTAAGGCCAGAACTCGAAGGGTCAGCTTTTTTGCCTCTTTTTCTTCGAATTCTTCCGTTGCCCTGCCCGCCTTGGCAATCGCGGCTGTAATCTTTGATGAATCAAATTGTACTATCCTTTTGTCCCGTTTTTTTATCTTTTCAAACACTTTTAATTCCCTTCCCGGTAGGTTAAGCCCTTTACAAACAAAATTGCTGCAATTCTACAATATGCTGTATGTTTGTCAATAACTAAATCAACATATTGTGCTTGAATCAGAAGACGCTAACGCGAATTGCAAAGAATAACAAGGGAGTAGGAATATTTTTCTTTTTTCTGCAGAATTTTTTTACTTATCTCATGCCGGGCTGCCGGGCACTGGATGATGGCTTTGAGCTTTCATCTTCCCGCTCTCAACATGTCCCATATTATGCTTTTTTATCGGAGGTGTTACCCAGATATAATCTGCAAAGGAAAGTTCGGCCTTGCTTCCTGCCGGCGCCAACAAAAGGGTTTTAAAGCATGCTCCGGTGCGACCAAAGGCCCGGTCAGGTATTCCGAATTTACGTATAATGTGACCGTTTCCGGCCAAAACCACAATCATAGACCTTTTTTTTAGATAAAGCGCTATTGATTCGGCCATTGTTTCTTCCCACACGCACTGGACCATATAAAAATGCTCAAAACTTTCTCTTCCCCTTACTTTGTGTTTTTTGAATATCTCTTCTACATAGGCCCTATGATCGGCATTGGTGGTATCTATCCTTTTGGGGAGATGCTTTTTTTCATCGCCGGACAAGCTCTCAATTCCGCCGACAGCTATCTTGGGCGGAATATGGAAGGGTATGTTCAGGCCTATAAGCGCTATGTGTCTTTCCTTGATAAAAGCAAGTATGTCTCTGTATAATTCAAAGTCAAATTTCCAGTTCGCATACCAGTGCGTCCTTTCCAGGAACCCCTTTTCATCCAGCCTGCCGGCAGACCACATATCCAGTATTTTCTGGTATGAATGATCAAAGGCCTCCATACCGACTATAAGTTCCGGATGTGCGTCAATAAGCCCTTTGATAACCCTTAGCTGGATTTTATGATGGGCTGAATCTGTGTGTTTTTCACCAATATAAATTACTTTGGCCATGTTCAGGTCGGCGATAAGCTCTTCAAAAGATACAGGCGCGCCGGTTTTGGTGTTGATTATATCTCCCTCTTTAAACGACCTCGACAAATCCTCGATCAAAAGTTTTTTTGGCATCATCGCGCATCCCCATACAAGATTCATAAAGGCTGTAAAACAAAAAAGTATAAACACCGTTTTTCTGCTTAACTTCATTGTATATCAAGGCCTTTGAAAAACACCTTCCTTTGCATCCCCTTTTTATAATTTGACGAACTTGTAGAAAATCTGTAATATTTTATTTTAAAGTATAAAACTTATCATAAAAATTGCAACCATACTGTTGGATCAATTCTTAAAAAATACATTATGCGCCTTCAGCAAAATCCGCTATTTAGAAAAGAAATCGCTCCGTGGTATGACTCGGATACAACCTGTTTGATAATGATCGGCTTTTTGCTTATCCTGTTTTTGTTCAGCATTACCGGTATTTCTGAAGCATATGAAAAGATTGAATATCATAAGTATGTTTGGGTCCCCGGCATTCTTGCTATACTGAGCGGAGGAATAATCATTTCAATGTCAATACGCCTGATAAAAAGATACTACAAACGACGGGCCAAAGAGAGAGGCAGCTTATAAAAGCCTCCGTTCTTTTCGCTTGACAACCTTTGATAAATATGCCTTATATATAAAGATAGGGGCTTTATTTGCCTAATGAAACCCGAGGCAGAGAACAATTAACAGTTTTTTAAGAAGGAGATTAGTATTTTGGCTAACGGAATTGTAAAGTGGTTTAGTGACAAAAAGGGATTTGGTTTTATTGAGCAGGAAGATGGTGGGGATATATTCGTTCACCACTCAGCTATCAACGCTTCTGGCTTCAAAAGTCTTTCTGAAGGCGACAGGGTAACTTTTGATGTGGAAGAAGGCGATCGAGGACCGTCCGCGAAGAACGTAACTAAGGTTTAGTTCGCAAATAAATGCATCGATCAAAGGCATCCCGTTTATTTAAAGCGGGATGCCTTTTTTTATTTAATAGATCCCAAAATCTTTTAGCAGATCATTAATGCCGAGTTTCCTGACTTTTAGCCTCAGGAATTCCGCAATAGTTGGTTGATAGGCCTTAACCTTGAGATACATATTGGCCTCTTTTGACGTTTGTCTTCCTTTTCTATTATTGCAGGGTTTACAGGAAGAAACGCAGTTTTCAAATGAAGTTTTACCGCCTCTTGATTTAGGAATGATATGGTCAATTGTTAGTTTTTCTTTATCATTGCCGCAATAGGCACACCTAAACCCGTCTCTTATGAGAATATTCTTTTTGCTGAAAGGCACTCTACTTCTATACAGGGTTCTAATAAGCTTTATCAGCCTCATAACAGCAGGGATTTTTATTAAAACTCCTTCAGCCGTTCTGACAATTTTTTTAGAATACTTTAATACTTGCACCCTGCTTTTTACCACAAGACACATTGCTCGTTTCCAGGTTGTCACATTTAGAAATGAGTAATCTGCATTAAGCAAAACACATTGAACCATTTTAT
>JABMRH010000261.1 GCA_013202725.1 Desulfobacteraceae bacterium | reverse complement strand
CTTGTTGTTGTTGGAAATGCCGTAACAAAGCATAATCCAGAGGTTGTTAAAACGCAAAACATGGGGTTTTATTTCTGCTCCATGCCCCAGGCAATCAACAGGTTCATCGCAGACAATAAAAAGAGGATAATTATTGCCGGCACTCACGGCAAAACAACCACTTCTTCTATCGTGTCCTGGATCCTTTATAAAGCAGGTCTTGATCCTTCCTTTATTATCGGCGGAATTTTGAAAAATTTCAGCAGCAATTATCGTCTCGGCAATGGAGAGTTTATTGTTATCGAGGGAGATGAGTATGACACTGCATTTTTTGATAAGGGGGCAAAGTTTTTACATTATAATCCTTACAGGGCGGTGCTTACAAGCGTTGAGTTTGATCACGCTGATATATTTAAGGACATTGATCATGTGAGACAGGTTTTTGATGTTTTTTTGTCGGGTATTTCCGGAAAGAACACGCTGTTTGCTTTTGATGGCGACAGCAATGTTGACGGCCTGGTTCACGGCAAACAATGCCGTGTTGAAAAATACGGTAAAGATACAGGATCACTCTGGCGACTTGGCTCTGTTTCCATTGAGCTGCCGTGGACCATTTTTGAGGTTTTAAAACAAGGCATAACCTTCGGCATTTTTAAAACCAGGCTTATGGGAGAGCACAACCTGCTGAATGCCTTATCGGCAATAGCAATAGCCGATTCTTTGATGATACAGGTTGATATTATTTCAGAGGCGCTTGAAACATTTGAAGGGATAAAGAGGCGTCAGGAAGTCCGCGGGCATAAAAGAGACATTACTGTAATTGATGATTTTGCGCATCATCCTACTGCTGTGAAGGAAACAATAAGGGCGGTTAAACCTTTTTATCCTGATGGCCGGCTTGTGGCTGTTTTTGAACCACGGACAAATTCAAGTATGCGCAAGGTGTTCCAGAATGTCTATCCGCTTTCATTTGATCAGGCGGACCTGATATGTATCCGCAAGCCGCCTCTGCTTGAAAAAATTCCTTCTTTAGACCGTTTTTCATCTAAAAAATTTGTGGATGACCTGAGTAATCGCGGAAAGGATGCACACTATTTCCCGGACACGGAATCGATTATTGATTTTTTAGTCAAAGAAGCAAGGCCGGGCGATGTTATCCTGATCATGTCAAATGGCGGTTTTGATAATATCCACGAGAGGCTGTTGAAGGCGTTATGATTTTTGGTGAATTCAGGTTTTGCAAAAGTGCACCACGGAGGACGATTTGCGTCTCGAAGGCTGCTCTGGGCAGGCTTAAAAGATACAACCGAACCTTTTTCTCATCTTTGGCTTTTCTAACTTGCCGGTGGGGCTTCTTGGGACATCGTCAAAAAATATTTTCTTCGGCCTTTTATATCTTGGAAGCTCTTCACAAAACTTAAACACATCTTCTTCATTCATATCTGTCGCCGGTTTTAGCTTTATAACAGCCGCAACAACCTCTCCAAGACGATCATCAGGCACGCCGATTACCCCGACATCATGAATCTTGTCATTAGTCATTAAAAAGTTTTCGATCTCAACAGGAAAAATATTCTCGCCGCCTGATATTATAACATCCTTTTTCCGATCAACCAGCCATATAAATCCGTCATCATCCATGCGGGCAATATCCCCTGTAAGCAGCCATCCATCAATTAATGTTTTAGCCGTTGATTTGGGATTTTTATAGTATTCCTTCATGACACCGGGCCCTTTTACCAGGAGCTCGCCTGATTCTCCTTTGGGCAGGGCTTTCATATTGCTATCGACAATTATACATTTCCACTCAAACCCGGGAATGCCTATTGCGCCGACCTTATGGAGATTTTGCATTCCCAGATGCACGCAGCCCGGGCCTGTGGCTTCTGTAAGGCCATAGTCGGTGTCGTAATCATGATCAGGGAAAACCTTTTTCCATTTTTTAATAAGGCTTGGAGGAACAGGCTGAGCGCCGATATGCATTAATCGCCACTGATCAAGTTTATAGTCGCTTAAGTTTATATCCTTATTTTCAATAGCGACAAGTATATCATGTGCCCAGGGAACAAGAAGCCATACAATAGTTGCTCTTTCTTCGGAAATGGTTTCCAATATCCATTTTGGGCTAACCCCTTTCAGGATAACCGATTTTGCCCCGACAATAAAATTGCCGAACCAATGCATCTTTGCCCCTGTATGATAAAGAGGAGGTATGCACAAAAAGTTATCTTTATGTGTCTGTTTATGATGATCGCGCTCAACCAAACAGGCAAATTCAAGATTTCTATGAGTCAAAAGAACTGGCTTTGGCCTGCCGGTAGTCCCTGAAGTAAAATAGAGCGCCGCGCTATCAGAGGGTTTGATCTTAACCTTCGAGTTTATAATAGAGCCTGATAACAAAGCATCTTCATATTGCAGGGCATAATCCGGGCGTTTATCGTCTCTGCCGACAAATATATAAGCGGCAACGGTTTTGTCCAAACAGGCTTTAATTGAATTTATCCTGTCGATAAATTCTTCTCCAAAGATAAAAACCTTTGCCTGCGCTGTTTCGGCACACAACATGATATCATCGGCTGACAGCCTGAAATTCAGCGGAACGGCCCAGGCGCCTGAACGAAGTATGCCGAAATAAACAGGAAGCCATTCAAGAGCGTTCATCATAAGCTGGATGACCTTGTCTTTCTTTTTAATCCCCATGGCGGTTAGTGAATTGGCGATGCTGTTTGCCTGGCTGTTGAATTCATCCCAGGCAATCTGCCTGCGTGTGTTTTTGGCGGGTTCTCTCTCGATAAGAGCGATTTCTTCGCCATAGTCGGCGGCATTTTTTTCTAATATTTCAGTTATAAGCATATCCTTATCCTTTAACCTAAAAAAAATCCCGCTACGCATATTGCGAGCGGGATTTTAATCAAATGCTATTTCATTCTATTTTTTATTTTCATCTTTTACTTCCTCGAAATCGGCATCTACAACATCCTCCTCGGGAGTAGAAGGTTCTGGCTGAGCAGCGCCTTCCGCGCCGGCTTCAGCCTGCTGTTCCCCTTTTTGTGATGCCTGCTGATACATGGCTTCTGCCAGCTTATGGGAAGACTGTGTCAGTTCATCGCTCAGACGTTTGATTTCTTCCTTATCATCCCCTTCCATAGTCTTTTTAAGGCGGACGATAACATCATCAATTTTACTTTTAGTTGGGCTGTCTACCTTGTCTCCAAGATCCTTTATAGATTTCTCGGTTGAGTAAATCAGGGAATCGGCTGTATTGCGGGCTTCTACCAGCTCCTTTTTCTTTTTGTCATCTTCGGCATGAAGCTCTGCATCTTTGACCAGTTTGTCTATCTCCTCCTTTGATATGCCGGAAGAGGCCGTAATCTGAATCGACTGCTCCTTGCCGGTAGCCTGATCCTTTGCAGACACGTTAACAATGCCATTGGCGTCTATATCGAATGCTACCTCTATTTGAGGCACACCTCTCGGCGCAGGGGGTATGCCTACCAGTTCAAAACGTCCAAGTGTCTTATTGCCTGCCGCCATCTCACGTTCACCCTGGAGCACATGAATCGAAACAGCGGGCTGGCTGTCTGAGGCGGTTGAAAAAATTTGGCTTTTTTTTGTAGGAATGGTTGTATTCTTTTCAATAAGCCTTGTCATAACTCCGCCCAGGGTTTCAATGCCCAGAGAAAGGGGTGTAACATCGAGAAGCAAAACATCCTTGACATCCCCTCTCAGGACACCTCCCTGAATAGCGGCGCCGATTGCAACAACTTCATCAGGATTAACCCCCTTGTGTGGTTCTTTGCCGAATATCTTCCTGACCCTTTCCTGAACAGCCGGCATGCGTGTCATGCCGCCAACCAGGATAACCTTATTTATGTCTTTGGTAGCCAGGCCTGAATCCTTGAGCGCAATACGGCACGGGTTTTCAAGTTTGTCTAACAAATTACTTGTCAGGGCTTCCAGCTTTGCCCTGGTTATCTTAACGTTAAGGTGCTTGGGGCCGCTGGCATCGGCAGTTATAAAGGGAAGATTAACATCTGTTTCCATAGATGTGGATAATTCCATCTTTGCCTTTTCAGCCGCTTCCTTAAGCCGTTGCAGGGCCATCTTGTCATTTCTGATATCAATTCCCTGATCTTTTTTAAATTCATCCGCCAGATAATCGATTAGCCTGAGATCGAAATCTTCCCCTCCAAGATGGGTATCGCCGCTTGTAGACTTTACTTCAAATACACCTTCACCGATTTCAAGTATGGATATATCAAAGGTTCCTCCACCAAGATCAAAAACAGCAATCTTCTCCTCTTTTTTCTTCTCCAGGCCGTAGGCAAGAGACGCTGCAGTCGGTTCATTAATAATCCTTAAAACATTAAGACCGGCAATCTTTCCGGCATCTTTAGTAGCCTGACGCTGGCTGTCGTTAAAATAGGCCGGCACGGTAATCACCGCATCTGTAACCTTCTCGCCGAGATATTCCTCGGCTGTTTTTTTGAGATTTGCCAGTATAAAAGATGATATCTCCGCAGGGCTGTGAAGTTTATCACGAAGGTTTATGCGGATATCGCCATTGCTTGCCTGCTCCATCTTATAAGGAAGTATCTTAATATCACTTTGAACTGTGGGCGATGCATACTTCCTGCCTATTAGTCTTTTAACAGCAAAAACCGTATTTTCAGGATTCGTGATAGCCTGCCTCTTTGCAATTTGACCGACCACCCTCTCCCCTTTATCTGTTATTGCGACTATCGAAGGCGTTGTGCGACCACCTTCGGGATTCGTAATTACCTTTGCTTTTGTTCCTTCCATTATGGCTACGCACGAATTTGTAGTGCCGAGATCGATTCCAATTATCTTACCCATTATTTTCCTCCTTAATCTTGATGAATTCGTAAAAAGTCAAATTCATCAGGTGTTAGGTGTTAAGTGTTAGGTGTTAAGACAAGGTATTTAATTGTCATATCAAATAGTTAACACTTAACACGTCTCGCAAAAAGTGGTTTTTTGACTTTTTATGAAGCCATCAATCTTTATAATTAAACTGTTTTATCAATTTTATTATTTGTAGTTTTTTCGTTATCTGCTTTGGCTTTCGGCTTGGAGACTACAACCATAGCAGGTCGCAGCAGCCTGTCATGCATCATGTAACCTTTTTGAAGTTCATTTATAACGGTATGTTCAGTATAATCATCTGTTTCTTCAGTCATTACAGCCTGATGAAAACAGGGATCAAAATCCTTTTTCAATGATTCGACCGGTTTTACGTTAAACTTTTCAAAAATTTTCAGTATCTCTTTAAGGGTTATATCAACCCCTTCCACCAAGCCGGGATTTGCCTGCTTGGCATCGCTGCAAGAATTGATAGCGCGCTCAAGATTATCAACGACTGAAAGCATCTCTTTAATTAAGGACTCATTTGCAAATTTCCTGAATTCATCCATTTCTCGAGATGATCGCTTTTTGTAATTTTCAAACTCGGCTGAAACCCTTAAAAGACGATCATAGGTTTCCCTGGATTCCTCTTGCGCAGCCTTTAGTTTGGCTTCCATCTCCTTAATTAAATCATGGCCTTTTTTTTTATGCTTTTTTGCCGTATCGGTTTTTTTTAACTCTTTTTCTACTAAATCAACTTTTTCGGTTTCAACATCTATTTTTATTTTCTTTTCGTCAGTCATCAGCAGATAAAAGCTCCTGTTTTATGTAAAATGTTTTAGGTGTTAAGTGTTAGGTGTTAGGTTAAAGCAATTGGCTGTTTAATCATATGGTTAACACTTAACACGTTTCGTAAAAAGTGTTTTTTAGACTTTTTACGAATTCATCAAAATATTGTTTAAAAAAATAATACTATTTGGAGTATTGTCAAGGAGGTAATTATAAGGATAGCTTTAGAGGCAGGACATTTTTAAAATGGTTGTGCACCCCCTATCGAATCTTTTTCAGAAAAACATAAGCCAAAAAATTGACCGGGATCGATTCGCGACACAGACCGCATCGCTTATCGCTGCTTCCTTTCGGACCTGACGAGGTTCACGACCGTCTGTTGCACGGTGTCCGATCAGGATGACCTGCAATTTTTCGGAATGAAAACCCTTTAGAGGGAATTCAGCCCCGCATGAAGCGGATTTCGGGAAAAGGGCACCGCTAACTCCCCGCCTAGCACAACCATATATTACTTATAATCCATAACATCATTTTTTCAAGAGAAAAAATTAACTTTGATGAGCTCGTAAAAAGTCTCGAAATCGTCATGCCGGACTTGATCCGGCATCCAGAACGCATTGAATTTACTGGATTCCGGCT
>JABMRH010000260.1 GCA_013202725.1 Desulfobacteraceae bacterium | reverse complement strand
GTAATCTCTGTCCTGGGAAGTTCTGTTGCTTCCAGCAACTCTGCCAGCTTATTTTTCAATTTTACCGGTTTGCTCAATCCTTTTGCTTCTGCCATTTTTAACTCCTTCATATTTAGATTTAAATTATACCCGTGGTCAGATTCTCTGCCAATTTCATTTTTTCATTTTTTTATCAGATAACAAGTAATTATATGATTTTCTGTTTAAATACCACACATAAAAAATGTCAGCAACAAAAATGAAATTTTGTATGTGTTATTTATCCGTTTAACATCCCCCCCCCTTCTTTGTATTTAAAAAAAACCTATCTGTGTTTATCCGTGCCTGCCCCGTAGGTCAGATGATCGTACTGGGGTGAATCTGTGGCTGAATAGTTACTTCTTTTCCGCCTTAATCAACAAGACCGCCGCAAAAGAGCGAGGCATAATTCTCGCATCCAACCATACAGGCAACATATAAAATCGATTAGCCCACTTGAAAAATTGACCCAAAATATTCATCAACACGGTGTTATTGGGCTGATTTACTTTTTCACTTTTAATTTCTTGAACTACCGAAAAACAATATACAACAAAACACATCGTAATCTTCTCAAGCAGGTCCAATACTTTGTGTATATTAACTGAAAGCGGTTAAGGTTGGAAAATGAGTTCTAAGGTTTTCCCCTACTTGCCTTGCGCCACGAGCAAGTAATAAGTGCTTTCGGCTCAAATTCACAGTCCAAGGGTTCACGGTTCAAGACCAGTCCCCAATATAAACTTATAAACTGAGGATGTCCCCGTACTCTTCCTTGAAACCACCTACCTGTCGGGGCTTGTGTGGCGTTCCCGGTCAAAATTACCTGCCATGAAAAACAGGTATTTCTCCGGTGGTACGGTGCCTATCGCAAACGGTAGTGGACCCCACACATCCGCATAGAAACCGGATCCTATAGACCCTTGCATGGTTCCAATCCATCGGCAGGACGTCATTAATTGCTCTTTTCCCACAAATCGAAACTTGTCCCTCGGTAGCTGTTTTATATTGGAGTTGTTCAACGGAATGACAATTATATCACCTTTTCGTAGCACAGAATTATTGAAATCGAGCACCTTGCCGCCAAGGGCCTCCATGTAGTACTGAAAACCCCAATGACCTTGAAACCACAACGTGTGAGGATAGTTATGGAACCTGGTGTGAATCATACGAGCGGCGGACCGCTGGCAAACCGCCAAGGAGTAATCAGCCCACGTCACCGACAGCGCGATGCACGCAGCGGGAATCAACGGCAAGACCAAGCACCAGCCAGAGGGCAGCTGCCGTACCTTGGCCCGCAGATCAAACCGGCGCATTACGAGAATCCCTGCTACCGGAATCATGGGGAAAATCGTCCGGGCGTTGACCGTCCAGTTGACAAAGCTTGCGAATAAAAAAGTTCCGAGAATCCAGAGAAACAACATCAAAGATGATGCATCTCTGTGTTTCCACAGGTCAGCCACAGCCAGGGCAAGTATATGTACGCCAGCCACAATAAAAAGGCCGAATTGTATAACGAGCCCCCATTGGATACCGTCGGCATTGCGCAGGCAAAGCGTACCAACGGTCCCCATTACCAGCAGCGTGGCAATGGATAGCGCCAGTAGCACCCCACCAACAACCCAAATACGACGCGACCACAGCAAAGGTGCGTAAAAAGCCACGACTGCCAAGCAACCGCCTGTAAAAGCCAACCCCGTTAGAGTCTTCGTAAGAAACTGCGCTCCTCCTGCCTGGCCTATTACAATGGCATAAGACGCTGCGTCTAACAGTAAACCACGACCATATAGCGTGTATGTAAGCCATTGATACCCGGCCAGAATGAGAACCGGAATGGCCAAAAATAAAACCCAGCGGCCCAACCTGCGCTTTACTACTAGAGAGTAAACAAGTAGGAGAGGTATAAGTGTCATTCCAAAGTACTTCGTCAGAGCTGAGAGGGCAATAAAAACGGCGGCAAAAAAGAGATACGACGAGCTATCCTTCTCCAACCCGCGCAGCCAAAGGGCGGCAGCCCACACATAAAAAGCAAGCATCATGGTGTCAGACATAATGTTTGTGCTCGATACAAGGAATACGGGTGTGAGAACGGCTATCAAAGCAGCCATCTGCGGCCGTGGACAGAGCGACCGGGCAAAATAATATATTCCCAGGCTCAAGCCAACCGCGGGAATAAGGAAAGCAAGATGAAGAACTACCTCACTCCACCCGAAGAGCAAGGCTACAATTGCAATATAATAGGAGACCAGTGGTGGGTTCTTGTTGATCAAGTACATAGGCATTTCTGTGCCGTACCAATTTGCTGTGAAGCCGTAGAAGTCTATCGGATGAGCATGAATATGATGCGCAGCCCATATAAAGAGGGTGTCATCGATGTGAAACGCTTTCGTTACGAAAGGAGCAAGGCAAATGATAGTTATAATTATAACCACAAGTATCGGAATAATTGAGAGTTTCTGTACGTTCTTTAATTTTACCATGTTGTCAATCTTCATTACGTTTTTAAAGAATATTCATAAAGCGATCAGATGGTTAGCATTGGAATGATTCATAATTTTTCATATTATATGTTATTTTAGCGCTGTTTTTCATCCTGCTGCGTCATTTGCTCTAAAATTAAAAGATTGTTTCTTGCCTCTTTATAATCAGGTTTGAGCTGTATTGCCTTTAAAAAAAACTCCTTAGATTTTTGCAGTTTTCCTTTCATGGCCAGTATAATTCCTATCTCATAATAAGCTGGTGCATAGTCGGGATTTATCCTTATGGTTTCGGCAAAAGGGCGTATCGCTTCATTAAATTTCTCCTGTTTTGCCAGAATACACCCAAGTTTATAGTGGGCATCAAAATCCTCAGGATTTATCACAATGGCTTTTGTAAAATACTGAGCGGCTTCTTTAAAACTACCTTTTTCAGATAGTGCAAAACCAAGGTTTTTAATAGCCCCCAATGTATCAGGTTTAATATTCAAAGCTTTTTTATAATGGTAAATAGCCTTGTCGAGTTCTCTTTTACCTAATAAGGCTACGCCTAAATTATTATGCGCCAGCCAGTTGTTTTCCGTTACTTTAATAGCGTTTTCAAAAAGTGTGCTACTGTTTTTCCAGTGAGCTGCCTGATGGAAGCTTTGCATTGTTAATACTAAAAGGACTGACATTGCGAGAATAGAAGAAACAATCTTTTTGTTAGTCCATTTTTTTAGAAGATCTGAACCACCCCATGCTAATATAATAAAGATTCCAATGAGAGGTATGTAAGTGTACCTGTCGGCCATTGCCTGGTAACCCACCTGAATAATCCCAACAACAGGGAGAAGAGTTATAAAAAACCAGAGCAGGCCTGTAATAATATATGGGTATTTTTTTGATGTATTTACTGCAATAAATAATGAAACTGCAATCATAAGAGCAGCTCCGGAAGCATACCACAAAGATATGGAATCTCCTGGATGTGGATAAAAAACCGACAGGCCTAACGGCCATATAGCTTTACCAAAATAGCTTAAATATGAAATAAATGCATTGGCTACACGTGTCTGTAATGGAAAACTTTCAAGAGTCTTTAATGCTGAACTGTGTTGGGCAATAAGGGTTAATATAGCTGAGATGGCTACCGGCGCAATAAGGGGAGTTTTTTCCCGTATCAGTAGAAGTAAATTTGAAGTTTGACCTGATGCTTGATTTAAGGTGAGCTTAAGCCTTTTCAGCGGCCAGAAATCGAGTAAAAGCAAAACAAAAGGTAAAGTAACCAGCATTGGTTTTGCCATAAGCCCTAATGACAAAAATATAAATACCAGAGAATATCTTAAGAGATTCCTTTTTTTTACATACATTATATAAGCTGAAATTGTCAGCATTCCAAAAAAAGCGCTTAATACATCTTTACGTTCCGATACCCACGCAACAGATTCAACATGAAGAGGGTGCAGGGCAAATAGAGCCGCGACAATTGCGCTTTTCCATAACGCTCCAGTCATATATTGAAGAATAAAAAACAGCAGAAGGGTGTTTATTAGATGTATCTGCAGACTGGTCCAGTGATGCCCCATGGGATTTAGCCCATAAAGCTCATAGTCCAGCATGTGGGACAGCCATGTCAGGGGGTGCCAGTTTGATGCATGACAGGTTGTAAAAGCCCATTTTATGCTTTCAAATGTAAGACCTGCCTGAACATGGGAATTTTCAGTTACATAATTGCCGTCATCATAGTTAATAAATCCATGATTTGTTATCTGCCAATATACAACAAGGGATGCGGCAATGAGCAATATGCATATAATAATCTCTCTCCGCCGGTTAAATAGAAAATTATATGCTGTTTTATTGTTATTTTTCATCCTGCTCAAACATTTTCTTTATAAGTAGAAGATTATTTATGGCATCCTTATAACCGGAATCAATTTGGACAGCTTTGGAAAAGAATTTTTCGGCTTTCTTAATTTTTCCCCGTTGTAATAAAATAATTCCTATCTGATTATATGCCTGTTTGTAATCAGGTTTTATTTTAATAACCTCTGCAAAGTGAGCCAATGCCTTTTTATATTCTTTCTTCTTTAATAAGATACAGCCTAAATTATAATAGGCATCACTATATTCAGAATCATTTTTTATGGCTGATTCATAGTAAAGAATGGCTTTATCAAGCTTTTCCTGAGTTACCAGCACATTTGCAAGATTATAATTTGCGTCAGCAAATTCAGGATCTATGAGGATCGCTTTTTTGTAATGCTGTACTGCTTTTTCAAGTTTGCCAATGGCTGTAAGCACATTAGCTGTATTATTATGGATTCCTGCGTCTTTCTGGTCTATTTTAAGCGCCTTTGAATAATAAAATAAAGCTTCTTCAAATCTACCAAGCCGGTGCAGAGTCATGCCAAGATTATCAAGCGCAGTTAAGTAATTCGGTCTAATTTGCAATGCTTTTTTGTAATAGAATACAGCATCATCTAATTTACCATCACGCATTAAAGCCAATCCAAGTTCCCTGTAAGCCAGCCAGTTGTTCTTTGTTGTTTGAATAGCGTTTTTAAAAACAGCAGCACTGTTTTCCCAATGCCTTATTTGAAAATAACTACGTGTTGAAAACGTGAAAAGAAGTATTATGGCACATACGGCAAGGACAGTCTTACGATAATGCCATTTTTTCAAAAGATCTGAAATCCCCCACGCAAGCATGATAAAAAGTCCTATTAAGGGAATATATGTATATCGATCTGCCATACCCTGGGCACCCACCTGTATCAAACCGATTACCGGAATGAGTGTTCCGAGATACCAAAACCATCCAACTGCCACATATGGACGCTGCTTGAACGAGCGTATTGAGAAAAAGGATATTCCGGCAATAGCAAAACCCGCTAAAAAGACATAGCATAAAGACAACATCCCAAATGAATGGGGGTAAAAAATCGCAAGGTTTTGTGGCCATACTGTTTTGACTATGTAGCTTGCATATGAAACAAAAGCATTGGCAATTCGAGTTTTTACCGCCAGAGATTCAAAAGAATATAAAGCGCCAGCTTCTTTCTGGGCAAATATTGTTAGAACGGATGAGATTGCCACAGGAATAAAAAGAGGAACTTTTTCCAAAAAAAGGCGAGATAAATTTAATGATTGAAAATTGGATGATTGGGAGTTCGAGCAATATTTCAAGCGCTCAAGCGGCCAAAAATCCAGCAAAAGTAAAACAAACGGCATGGTAACCAGCATAGGTTTGGCCATAAGTCCCAATGACAAAAATATAAATATCAGGGAATATCTGAGGAAATTCCGTTTTTTCACATACCTGATATACGCCAAAATTGTCAGCATTCCAAAAAATGTACTCAATACATCCTTTCGTTCAGCCACCCATGCTACTGACTCCACATGAAGAGGGTGGAGTGCAAATAGGGCTGCGACAAATGCGCTTTTCCATATAGCTCCTGTCATTTTTTGAAATATAAAGAAAAGAAGAATGGTATTGGCAATGTGAAACAGCAGGTTGGTCCAGTGGTGTCCCATTGGGTTCAACCCGTAAAGCTCACAGTCCAGCATGTGGGACAGCCATGTAAGTGGATGCCAATTGCCAGCTCGAAAGGTTTCGAATGCCCAGACAATTCCCTTAATTGTTAAGCCGGCCTGAGTATGACTATTTTCGGTAATATATAACTCGTCGTCGAATCCGACAAAATTAAAATCTTTGACCTGCCAGTAAGCAACGAGGATGGTAAGAATTAAAAGAAGATAGATGGTGAGAATTTTTTGATGACGCTTAATGTCGATAAATTGATGCATAGCAAATATTTTTGCATCACAAAATTGTTTATCGCAGGCATAGCCTTGCTACACCTGCGATAAATTCAGTGTTTGAGCAAAAAATGTCATTCCAGAAAGGCAACTATTTAAGATGCGTCAACACCGCCATTAGAGTTGATCGTGTAAGTGCTTGTTCCAGAAGCAGTATGTTTGAATGTCTGAGCACCTGATATCACGCCGGCACTACTAATTGCTAAGGTTGTTCCACCCATTGTTATATCACCATTGGCGCTAAAACCTGTAGGTGAAGCAGCATAAGCCCCGGTGTCCGCATGCTCAGCCATAGCCGCAGTGATATAATTCCTTGCTTCGGCCTCAGCAGCGCTATTCGCGCCCCTTGTCCTGTATGATAAAAAATTCGGAATAGCAATAGCCGCCAGAATACCGATGATCGCGATGACGATCATGAGCTCGATGAGTGTGAAACCTTTTTGATTGTTGCCTCTTAGTTTTTGTAGCATGTTAAATCCTCCTTTTTTTTGTTTGTTTTATTTGAGACGTTTGCAAAATTGCAGGCAATTTGAGATTGACGGTCTCGTAAAAAGTCGTCACTCCGATGAAAACCGGAGTCCAGATGGTCTGCAACTGCTTGAACTTACTGGATTCCGGCT
>JABMRH010000259.1 GCA_013202725.1 Desulfobacteraceae bacterium | reverse complement strand
GTCCGCCCATCGTTTATTGTCGAGAGTGTAGACGCGACCCCTATGTTTTCCTGATCGCAGTGGGGCAGGAGCGTGTGGTAGATCGGTTGAGGAAAGCTGTGAAGTTTTTTGGCTGTCTTTGAATATCTTTTTACGTTCTATTTTCCCGTATCTTTTTTTACTGCATGAGTTTCCCTGCGTCTTATCTAATAAAGATAACTCGAAAAAATCAATAGTTAATATTTAAGATGTTACCCTGTTTTGTTTCCTTGGTGTCAAAGATGCCTCGCGGTTTTAAAATAAAGGCAGGGCTTAAATGTTTTTGGGATCAGACAATAAATTCGCAATCTGAATCCTTTTCAGGATCATAGTAAGTTATTTTCGTATTGTAGTTGTCAAGATTGATAAATGCTTTTGCTTTGGATTGATTTTCCGTCCATGTTAGTATCAGCTGGTTTTCCGGGGAATCTTCAATTTTAAAGCTGCCGTTAAAGGCCGGATATGTATTCCGGAATTTCATTAGTTTAAGCAATCTTTGCACCACCGGTTTCTGGATTTCCATATTGATTGCATCCAAATCGTAGTTGTGTCGATTGATATTTCGTCCCAGACAAGTCTGCTCCACAAGTTTTATGTCGTTTTCTCCGGCAAGCAAGCCAACATAATATACTTGGGGAATACCTGGTGCAAAAAATTGAATTGTGCGAGCAGCAATATAAGAATTTTCGTTACACTCCAGAGCAGAAAAATAGGTGCAATTTACCTGATAAATATCCAGGTTTTGATATTCAGGTCCAGAGTAGATACGTTTTACATTTGAACCCTTTTCGTACAAGCCCTTAATTGTTCGATCTATTTCTTCCTCGCTCATCAGGCCTGCCACATCAACAACGCCAATACCATCATGGGTATCGAGAGTTGTAATTTGTTTCCTGGGACAGATATTAAGCCAGTTAATCAGTCTTTTGTTGTTATGGTGATAAAGGGTATGCAGCACCAGCAGAGGCAGAGCAAAATCGTATGCCCAGTACCCCTTTTCAGCTATTCTTAACTGGTAAGAATAATGCTCGTGTACTTCGGGCAGTATTTCAGTATCAAAGGCTGTAGTGAACCCGCTCAGCCATTCAAGGAGTTTCCAGACATCCGGTTCCACAAAGAAACAGTTTGTTCCAATTTTAATGGTTGTGTATGCGAATGCATCCATCCGGATAAGTTTGGCATTGGTTCGCGAAAGCCTGAGCAAAAATTTCCGAAAAATTTCCCGGGTTTTGGAAGACAACCAATCCAGATCAATCTGTTGATAATCAAATGTACACCATATTTTTTCTTTTGACCCGTCCGCGCGTTCGATTACTGTAAAAGGATTCCTGGACTTACGTGTATAAACCTTAGCAAGATCTTCTTTGCTTATCTCTCCATCAGGACTTAGCTTTTTAAGGCTTATAAACATGTCAGCGTATTCGGAACCATCGCCGTTTTCAATATAGTCTTGAAAAAAAACCGACTGTTTGGAAATATGATTCACAATCAAATCTATAATCAAATCAAAATCATTGCCTATTTTCTCTATGTCCTCCCATGTACCGAAATTAGGATCTACTTTGTCATAGGTCAAAGGAGTAAATCCTCGATCCGCCGAAGAGGGATAAAACGGAAGAATATGAACACCACCGATCGCTTCTTTCAGATATTTCCGCAAAACATAATGCAGTTCCGGCAGATTATGGCCCAGACTGTCAGGATAAGTGATAAGCTGGACTTTATTTTGAATCGTCATAAGATATCACCTTTTGTCTTTTGAATAAAATTGTAGTGTTTTATAGCCTCTATGATTCCGCCAGCATATTTTTGTTTTGCAAAATAAATATTTTTCCCGTGTTTAAGTTTTTCAAGCTCTTTGCTGTAGTTGCCTACTACCACTCCAAGTGGCTCGCCGCGAAGCATTTCTTCGTCATTTCCGGAATCGCCGCAGACAAGAATATTTTTCAAGGGAATTTCCCATTTGTAGCTGAGATACCTCATTGCTTTGCCTTTGGATGCTCGATAAGGAAGAATATCAAGGTATCTCTGGTGGGAGTAAATAAGGTTGTATCGACATCCATGTTTCAGCAATAAATTATGGATCATGGCCAGCCGGTCCTTTCCAGGCTTCATAAAATAGCTGATTTTAAACCGCCGCTGCGTTATTTCTTCCTGGTATTCTATGAAATCGACATCTTTTAACAACTCGACGATTTTTGTGCGATTCCAGTTGTTAGATATATGTGCATCCCATCCCTGACTGTAGTGCAGATCTTTTCCGTAATAGATTTCCGAGCCTACTGATGAAATAATTATATCCGGCGCATGTACGTTATACTGTTTTAAATATTCAACAGCAGAAGCAACAGTTCTACCGGTAGCGACACAAAATCCAATGGTATTCCGATTTTTCATCAGCAACGCAAGCAGGTCGTTAAGATTTTCGTTTTCCTGGTCCCCAATCAGAGTGTTATCGATATCTGTTACAATAAAATAATTTAGTCTTGCGAGACGTTTTCCGATGGAATCGGACGGGACGGCAACGCCTATTCCCGATTCGGTGATTTCTTTAACAAGCTTTTTAACTTCTTTTATATACTTTTCGGCATGTTTTTCCCATGAGTAGTGTTTGCGGACGTTTATAATACCGTTTTTTGAAAATTTCTCCCACGTGTCATGATCGGTAATTATTGTTTTAAGAGCTGCAGCTATTTTTTTTGTATTGGTCGGATCCACAAGAATGCCGTTACCACAGTTGTGTATGATATCTTTAGGCCCGCCGTCATTGGTCGCTACAACCGGAAGACCGGTTGCTGAAGCTTCGAGCAGCGTTAATCCAAAAGGCTCGGTCAACGCCGGATTTATAAAAACCCCATTTTTCTCAGCGGCAATGCGGTATAATTCAGGAACCTCATATTCAAAATCATGTTTTTTAGGAATAGCCATCTTTCCGTAAAGATCGTACTTGTCCATAAGCAAAAGCATTCTGGTTAAAACTTTCCTTTCGTTTTCTTCCTTTTCGGTAATATCTTTTCGAATTCCGGCAAACACCGCAAGATTAGACATAGCCTGCAACTCAAGATCCTCCCCGTAAGCTTTGACCAGGCCGGAGATATTCTTGCGTTCATCAGGACGGCACAGCGTCAATATCAACGGCTTGTCAGGGTGGCTAAAAAAGCGGTTCAATTCTTTAAGCATCGCGGCCCGCGCATAGGTTTGAACTTCATCTTTTTCAGTTTCAGGAAGCATATCATGATAATAAGGGTAAAATTTTTCCAGATCCAGCCCCGGTGATATTACACGGTATGCCGGCAAATTTTTATTCTCATACATCCCGTATTGCTTTTCAACTTCCTGGCTGGTACTGGTTATTATAAGGTCTGCATTTTTTAGAATCTCTTCTTCAATATGGATTCGATGGTCAATTTTATATTTTTTGATAATATCCGATTGCTTCAAGCCGTCATTAAGAAGTTTTTCCCTTTTGGGCCGGCCCAGTGAATGCCCTGTAAATATTAAGGGAATGCCAAATATTTTTGAAAGCTGCATACCTACATATCCGGCATCTGCGTAATGACCGTGGACAATGTCGGGTATCGAATTTTCACGTTTAATGAACTTAATGGTTTTGTCAACATATTCATCCAAATAGGGCCAAAGCCGCTCTTTCCTGATATATTTCCTGCCGCCGCACTGGATTCTCACGATACGAAATTTATCGCTTACTTTTTCGATTGGCATGGAGTAGTCTTCCGACACGGTTTTATCCACAATTAAACGTGTAAAAAGGTCGATACGTTCTACATCGCTACGATTGCTAAGCGCCTTGCCCAGTTCAACCACATAATTGATCTGACCGCCTGTATCGGCATCGTATCCCATTTCCATATTTTCCGAACGTAAGAGGCCGTGAATGCTGAACATTTGAATGCATAATTTATTCTTTTTCATTTTGCTTACCTTTTATACCGGCAATAATTTTCTTGTAAAAATTTGGGTCAGTTGGAACTGCTCCCTCAATTTCACAGATACGCGCGGCAAATTCCGAGGCCTTTTCCAGGATTTGTTCCAATGGCCACTTGTTAATATATCCTATTGAAAGCATTGCTGTATAAGCATCTCCCGCGCCTACAGTATCGGCAGCATCATTTAGTTTTCTCGGCTTTTTTTGAAAATGTTTATCTAATGTAAACAGTTCACTTCCATTTTTGCCTTTTGTAAGGAATAGCATTTCAAGGCGGTATTTAATCATAAGGTGTTCGATAAATGAACGGCTGCTTTTTTTAAAAGCAAATATTTGCTTTAAGATTTCAAGTTCTTCATCATTTAGTTTTAGCAGATCACACTGCCTGAGTGATTCTACAATAACTTGCTCTGTAAAGCAATGGGGCCTGAGATTAATGTCGTAAAGGCATTTTGTTACAGTGGGCCTTTGAGAAAGAATCCGCTGTATAGTTTTGAAACCATATTCGCTTCTTTGGGCAAGGGTTCCGAAATATATAAGCTCGGTGTCTGCATTGAGTAATGATGCTATTGATGTGTTGAACTCAATATAATTATAGGCAACATTTGGCATGATATTAAATACAGGAACACCTTTGCCGTTGAGCTTTATAAGTACTTTTCCTGTACTATGCCTGTTGTCCGTCTGAATATTTTCAATTGGAAAATCGTGTTGTTGCAGAAAACTTATTATCTCCCTGCCCTCAAGGTCGTTTCCAACTTTTGAAATTAGACAGATAGGCATCCCAAAATTTTTGACATGAAACGCAAAGTTGAAAGGGGCGCCTCCCAACCGTTTGTATTCTGGGAATATATCGTAAAGTATTTCACCGATGGCAAGTATCATCAGTTTTAGCTCCAATTTTCATGAAAGCAATTTGAGAATAAAACCGTGCGGTATCAAGCCTGCATAAGCAAAAAGCCCCATCCTTCATATGGCTGAAGAAATGGGGCTTTATTTTTT
>JABMRH010000258.1 GCA_013202725.1 Desulfobacteraceae bacterium | reverse complement strand
TCTCCCTTCGGTCGAAATGACAAAAAGAGGGGGTTTTCGTTCAGGCACTAATTAATCTCCCTTAAGCTCTTTTCTGTTTGCAAAGTAATCCAGAGCTTCGGGATTTCTCAAAGAATCCTTATTGAGCACAGGCTGGTTGTGAATCACCTTCTTGACCGCCAGTTCAACCTTTTTCATGTTGTGAGTATATGGTATATCAGGCACAGTCAGGATTTTGGCAGGAACATGTCTTGGGGAAGCGCTGGTGCGGATAGCCATTTTAATTTTCCTGATCAGCTCTTCGGTCAGTTCATATCCTTTAGCCATCTTGACAAAAAGTATAACGCGCACATCATTGTCTTGGTTCCGGCCCACAACAACGCTGTCTTCTATTTCCTCAATCTGTTCTATCTGACGATAGATTTCGGCTGTTCCGATCCGTACCCCTCCCGGATTCAGGGTCGCATCGGACCGCCCCAACATGACTACCCCTCCGTGATCGTTGATTTCTATAAAGTCTCCATGTGTCCAGACATTGGGATATCCTTCAAAATATGCTGAATTGTATTTTGTATTGTCAAAATCGTTCCAGAAATATATCGGCATTGAAGGAAAGGCGGCTCTGCAGACCAGCTCTCCCTGCCGGTTGATAACCGGTTTTGCATTTTCATCAAAGGCTTCAACCTTCATGGCCAGCCCCCGGCACTGCAGCTCTCCTGCATAAACCGGATCCATTGGATTCCCCAAGGCAAAGCAGCCGTTAAGATCTGAACCTCCAGCGATTGAGGATAGCTGAATATCCTCTTTAATCTCTTTGTAAACATATTCGAAATCTTCCACAGAAAGAGGAGAGCCGGTAGAAAGTACGGTTTTAAGCGGCGCCAGGTTATACTCTTTGCCGGGTATGACTGAGGCTTTTCTAAGAGCGGCGATGTATCCAGCGCTTGTCCCGAAGATCGTAATTTTTTCATCCTGAGCCATTTCCCACAGAGCGCTGGGGGCAGGATAAAATGGATTTCCGTCAAACAGAACAATGGCGGCCCCAACAGATAGAGAACTGGTCAGCCAGTTCCACATCATCCAGCCGCAGGTGGTAAAATAAAAAATTTTATCTTCTCGCTTTAAGTCAGTGTGAAGCATCAACTCCTTCATGTGGTGGATAAGGATTCCTCCCGCTCCTTGAACCATACATTTTGGAAGCCCGGTGGTGCCGGACGAATACATGATATAAAGAGGATGATCAAAGGGTAGCTGCTCAAATTCAATCTGCAAGCCGGATTCTGACGATTTGAAATTATTGTAAAGAACCGAATTTGCAACATTGCTTATATCCGGATTTTCTTGAGTGAACGGAACTACAACCACCTTTTCAATGGATGGAAGCTCCTTTAGGATATTAGAGATGCGTTCAAGGCTGTCAAAGCTTTTTCCTTTAAAAAAGTATCCGTCGGCTGTAAATAAAATCCTGGGTTTGATCTGACCGAATCTGTCCAGAACCCCCTTGATTCCAAAATCGGGCGAGCATGAAGACCATGTTGCCCCGATGCTTGTAGTAGCGAGCATTGCTATAATTGTTTCAGGCAAATTGGGCATAAAGCCGGCCACACGATCACCTGCCTGAATGCCGGCTTTCTTTAATGATTTTGCAACCCGTGCCGCCTCATCATAAAGCTCGGCATATGTTATTTTGATGGAATCACGGTTTTCTCCTTTAAAAATCAGTGCGACATTATCATCCCTGTAACGAAGAAGATTTTCAGCAAAATTAAGCCTGGCCCCTGAAAACCACTTGGCCCCGGGCATTTTGCCAGGGTCGTCAACAACCTGATAGTATGATTTTGAAGCTTTAATTTTGGCAAAATTCCACATCGACTCCCAGAAATCAGGAATATTTTCAATTGACCATTGATAAAGGGGATTATATTCAGAAAAATTCCGGCTGTACTTTTCATTAATATAATTCATGAATCGGTACATGTTTGAGTTTTTGATTCTTTGTTCCGAAGGCTTCCATAACAGTTTGGGCATGATTTACTTCCTGCTCCCCGACCACTGTTTAATGCTTAAAGCTCCTTTGACCTGTATACACCATTGTAACGCCCGCCTCGTTGCATGCCTCGATTGATTGATAATCATTGAAAGATCCTCCAGGCTGGATAACCGAGGTAATCCCTTCCCGGATTCCGACATCCACGCCGTCCCTGAACGGAAAGAATGCATCGCTGACCATGGTGGCGCCGATCATCCCGCCCTTTTCATCGGTCACCCTGTTATCGATTTCCTCTTTTTTATCACGCTCTTTAAGATTGTTATAAGGTATGCCGTGCATTTCAAAACAATAACGGTCGCAAAGCTTCCGGTATGCCTTGTCTCTTGCGATTTCTGCGACACCCACTCTATCCTGTTCACCTGTTCCTATTCCAACGGTAACATTATCTTTTACATAAATAACGGAATTTGACGTAATCCCAGACTCAACAAGCCAGCCAAAGAGCATATTGTCATATTCACGGTCTGTGGGCTTTCGATTTATTTTATATGTTTTTCCCTTGTATTCACATTCTGCAAGGATGAGATCTTTTATGGAACGGGCAGACGGGACAAAAGACCATTGCGCAATAATGCCTCCGTCTATCAGGCTTTTGAATTCCACACATCTTTTGCCGACAAAAGTTTGAAGCCTGTTGATATTGTCGATTCTGATTACTCTGAGATTCTTTTTCTTTTCGAAAATATTCATAACCCCTTCTTCAAAATCCTGGGCAACAACAACTTCGGCGTACTGTTTGCTTATTGATTCGGCCGTAGCCATGTCAACGGGGATGTTAACCGCAATACATCCGCCAAAGGCCGCAATCCTGTCCGCCATATATGCTTTTTTATAGGCATTCTCCAGCGAATCAGACTGGGCAACGCCGCAAGGGTTGTTGTGCTTGACAATGACTACCGTTGGCTTATCCGTAAAATATCTCAAAATATTCAAAGCATTGTCGGCATCGGTCAGATTGGTTTTGCCTGGATGCTTGCCGGACTGCAACAGCTCAATATCTGAAGCCAGATATTTGCCCGGCTGTATGGTCTCGATTTCTCCCAAAATCAGATTTCCATTCACCAGCCTGTATAATGCAGCTTCCTGCCCCGGGTTTTCACCGTATCTTAAGCCTTTTTTGACATTGTCTATAGTCCAGGCAACCTTTTCATAAAAAAGGGTTTGCCTTTTATCATGATCTATAAAACTAATCTCCATTTTTGGAGTAAAATGATCATCCATTATCGTTGTATACATTTTTTTAAGATTTTCGGTCATGTTATATCTCCTTTATATTGTCTTATAACATCCCCTTACATCATCAAATGATTTAGAAACCAAAAAGTCTGCGATTGTGCGGTCATAGGCGGCTGTATGTTCAAAAGCCTTTTTTGCCAGACCAAAGCGAAGTTTAAGGGAGGTTGATCCATTATTTGTCTTTAGTTCCGATATAATCATTTCATAGTCAACAGGATTAACAACCGACGCAACCCTAATAAAATTTTTTGCGGAGGCTCTTATCATGCATGGCCCTCCGATATCTATATTGCCTCTGGCCTGTTCGACTGAGATATTCTGCTTTGATATGGTTTCCTTAAAAGGATAGAGGTTGACGACAACCATATCAATCGGCACAGAGCCAGTCCTTGCCAGGTCATTTTTGTGTGACTCGTTATATGTTTCGGTAAGAAGACCAAGATATATCTTAAAATCCAGAGTCTTTACAAGACCGCCCTGTGTTTCCGGCTGGCCTGTGTAATCTGAGACCTGTTTCAGGCAGGATGCGGCATCTGCGCCAAGTATCTCCTTTATTTTACCGTACGTGCCGCCTGTGGAAAATATTTTTATTCCAGGATTTATTTTAAGGAGCTCAGGAATAAAATCATCAAGCCCCTCTTTATCTGAGACACTCACAAGTAAATGCCTGACCTTTACAAAATCGTCGATTTTTTCTACAATATTAATGCTCATAATATTAATATTTACCCCTTTCCTTCATATTCTTCTAAAAACCGTTTAAAAAAATTTCTCATGAAAGCATGTCGCTTATTTGCTATTTTTCTTCCTTCTTTTGTCAGTATCCTGTCTCTTATCCTGGAGAGCTTAACTTTAAACTCCCTGAAACCCGTGTCATCTTTTGAATACGGCCTGGATTTTTCAATACTTAAGTCAGGATTATGAAGCCTTGCGCCGATTTCGCCGGCAAAGAGATATGCCCTGGCTACACCTACTGCGCCGATGGCATCCAATTTGTCTGCATCAAAAAGCACCTTTGCCTCAACTGTTTCCGGGCCATGGTTTCCTCGAAACCTGTGGGATTTGACACAGTGGATAATATTTTCCTTTTGTTTTTCAGAAATGGGAAGTTTTTTCACTATGGGCCATGCCATCTGCGCGCCCTTCTCAGCATGGCAAACTCCGCCGCATGCCACATCCTGAAAACACCTGCCGATATCATGCAGATGTGCCGCTATAAGGAGCACAACCATATCCGCTCCTTCAGCTTCTCCTATCCGTTTACACAAACTACACACTCTAAGCGTATGGTCCCAGTCGTGGCTACCTCTGGATCCGTGAAACATATTTTTTGCTACAGCCTTTATATGTGCGATCAAAGGATCTGATTTGTCCATCTACCTTCTTTTATCAATGGGAATGAATTCAGTTTTTGTCGGTCCAATATAGATCTGGCGGGGGCGGCTTAGTTTCCATTTGGGATCATCAACACTTTCTTTCCACTGAGCGATCCATCCGGGCAGCCTGCCGATGGCGAACATGACGGTAAACATATTTGTAGGAATGCCCATGGCGCGCAGCATTATACCGCTATAAAAATCGATGTTCGGATAAAGATAGCGCTCTTTAAAATAATCATCATTTAACGCAATCTCTTCAAGCTCCTTTGCCAGGTCAAGCAAAGGATCCTTTGTTTTGCGCTTTTTTAAAACCTTATCACACATTTTTTTCATTATTTTGGCGCGCGGATCATAGGTTTTGTATACGCTATGTCCAAAACCCATTAATCTGAAAGGATCATTTTTATCTTTAGCTTTCTTAATAATCTTATCTAATTTGCCGCCGCTTTTTTGTATTTCTGATAGCATTTCAATAACCGCCTGATTTGCTCCGCCGTGCAGGGGCCCCCAGAGCGCAGCTATTCCCGCTGAAATTGCAGCGTAAAGATTAACCCTTCCGCTTCCGACAACCCTTACGGCAGATGTGGAACAGTTTTGTTCATGATCGGCATGGAGAATCCAGAAAACATTCAAGGCCTTAACAATATCTTTATCAATCTTATAAGGTTTGACCGGATTATTAAACATCATATTCAGGAAATTTGCGCAATATGACAGGTCGTGGCGGGGATAAACTACCTTGTGGCCTCTTGATATCTTATAAGACATTGCCGCCATGGTCCTGATCTTTGAGAGAAGACGCGTAACCATTATGTTAATCTCTTCTTCTGTGGTCTGAAGTCCCGGATAAAAGCTTCTTAATGCATTTACCATTGATGACAGAATGCCCATTGGATGAGAAGCCCTTGGGAAGTTCTGATAAAAAGTCTGCATATCTTCATGCACAAGGGAGTGGTCATTTAACAGAACTGAAAAGCGATTGAGCTCTTTTCTTGTCGGCAAAACTTTGTTTATCAAAAGATAGGCAGTTTCTGTAAAGCTTGAGTGTTCGGCAAGCTGCTCAACCGGTATGCCGCGATAACGCAGAACCCCTTTTTCACCATCTAAATAAGTAATTGAACTGATACAGCTGCCGGTGTTGGAAAATCCAGGATCGAGTGTAATCAAACCGGTCTTTTGGCGAAGGCTGGAAATATCTATAGCCTTTTCCCCTTCCGAGCCTTCAACAACAGGGACTTTATATGTTTTGCCTTTATATATTATCTTTGCATAATCATCCATATTTTATTCCTTTATTCCTCTGAACCCGAGTAGCAACACCTCAATTGAGCGAAATGCTTAACTTAAAATATATATACATAATCTTTATGATAAGCAACCGGTAATTTGATTTTATCCTGTCTATACCTTTATTAATTGATTAATTGACTTTGATGGCCTAAAATTATAAAAAAGCATTAAATTTTTACCACACCAAGATCACAGAAAAAAAGAGGTGATAAGCATGTCCTTTAAAGAAAATCTTTTGAAAAAGATCAAGATCGATAAAATGACAGGTGTTATTCTCAATTCTATCGGACCGCCCGACAGTGGCCGCAAGCTTGACAAGCAAACAATGCGCAGTCTTCTTGAAATGGGTTCTTATCAATTCATACAGGAGCGTGATCTTGATCTCTATATTTTGCAGGAAAATGGTGATCTGAAAAGGATTCTGGTTCTTGATAATGGGCTTGCCATTTACAATACTACAGTCGAAGATGTTGTGTTGCGTAAAAGTCCAACTGTCAAGGAAATGCTTAACATACGAAATATTATCAAGATATTAAATGATAAAGATGTGGTTCTCAGTAAAAGGGAGGAATCTGTTAAAACTATACAGAAAGAATGCATTGATATGCTGGATCTTTCCTATAATGAATCTGATATCGAGGAGATTGGGAAGGATGGCACAGCAGCGCTGGAAAGAGGGGATGCTGACGGCGTGATTGAATGTCTTACACTGTTTGCCGAACTGCTCGAATACAGTCCTCCGCCAAAGGCAATGAAAACAGGCGATCACCATATTATTGGCGCTTTAAGCAAAGGCAAAAACAATGAAGATCTTTTTGGCCCTGTTGTAATGTACAGCTTAACCTATAATTTGCTGAAGCTTATTGACAGGCAGATCAGCAGTCTTGACAAAGGAAAAATTGAGCTGATGCACCAGATAGCAATAGGCAAGGAAAAAGCCTCAAAAGAGGGGCCTGATGTCTTTAACTATCTAAAAGAAAAGGTTATTGAACAAAATTTATAGCAAACCCATACACACCTTATTTTATTTTTTCAAATGCATTTAGCGCCTTTTTTATAGCGCTATCGGCCAGGATATTTATATTATCC
>JABMRH010000257.1 GCA_013202725.1 Desulfobacteraceae bacterium | reverse complement strand
GGTTTTCGCAAACCCTTATGCATCAAGATCTCAGCACATTTCTTCCCCAAAAAACGTTCAACTTAGGTTAAATCCATTTTGTTTCAAGAAGAAGTTTATTCGTCTGTACCAGACGCCCTCCCAGAATCCGCGACAGATTAAGAAACAAACGACCGGCGATGCGGGGATAAATTCTTTGAATTCTCTTAAGGCCATTCCAGTCGATTTCAAGATAATTGATCGGTTCTAAAGCACGCACGTCAGCAGATCGGGGGCCGGGTTCCACAAGGGCTATTTCACCGAAAACATCACCAGGGTTAAGTTTGGTAAGGATGATGTCCTTACCGGTTTTTTTGTCCTTTGTTACCACTTCGGCCCTGCCTTCAAGAAGGAAATACATACTTGATCCCTCTTCTCCCTGTAACACGGCCAATTCCCCGGCTTCGCTGGTAAGAACCTTGCCCAGCAAAACAACTCTTTTTATCTGCCAGGGCCTGAGATCCCGGAACAACTCGGCATCCTTTATAACTGCCTCTTGCAGCTTGAGGCCTATCATATCCCAGAGGGTCATTAACTGAGTGGACGAGAGCAGAATCGGCGTTATAAACAAATCGCCTATAATGGCAAATATCATGACCATTGATGAAAGCAGGCCAAAACAGATGACAGGAACAAAATTAGAAAAACCCAGCACAGCAAATCCTAAGGATAGGGCTATAGAGGTTGAAATGACCGGTCTTATTTCAGCGTGTATACACACATTAACGGCCTTGTCCTGGCTTTGCAGTACACGCATCTCAGTATTATAACGGCTCATGAGATGGATGGTGTCATCCACGGCAATTCCGATGGCGATTGCCGCTATCATAGCGGTTCCGGTATTTAAGGGAATGCCGAAAATACCCATAATGCCAAAGATAAGAACGATTGGAAACAGATTCGGAATAAGTGATAAAGCGCCGGCCTTAACGTTGACAAAGAGGATCGACATAATGATAAAGATGAGGACAAGGACTATGGAAAGTGATTTTGCCTGGCCCTCAGCCATACTGTCTGCCGCCGCATTAACAAGGATATTCTCGCCGGTAAATCCCCACAAGAAATGAGGATTCAATGTCTTTTTAATGTGTTGCTCAAGGTCTTGAAGTGCATCGGCAAGTTCGTAGGAGGAACTGATATTATGTCTCACCAGGATATTTGCTTCGCTGAAATCTGCGGTCACGTAACGGGAAATTTCATCCCTGTGTAAAAACAGGAGGTATTGGGCGATAAGATCGGTTGAATCAGGCACCTTGAAGTATTTTTCATCGCCGTTATTCATTTCTCTGTGTATGATGGATATATCATCTGCCAGGGACTTTGTTTTATCAAACCACCCTTTTTCGGACATGTATTTTTGTATTTGAGCAATATAAGCAAGGTTTTCCGGCCGCTTAAAAGCGCCTGGGAACCCGCTGTTTATACGGATAAAAAAGGTCTGTGCGCCCGCCAGATCATTATGAAGTATCTGACTGCGGCTGCGTATTGCCGAGTTTTTTTTGAAATAACCTAAAAGATCATTATCTATATTGACCTGCAATGTAAAAAGTCCGATGACAGCAGCCGTGCCCAGAAAAAAGGTAAGAACCAGCCATTTATTGCTGTAAATAATCTTGATTATATTATCGGCAAGCATGCCAAAAAAGCGGTCTGCAAAACTTGCCTTGTGCTCTCCGGATATTTTGCCTTTTGTAGAACCAAAAAAACGGAGATAAACCGGAGCAAGAAAACAGGTGACAAAAGGATTAACAAAAAGACCAAATGCAGCCACAATACCGAATTGTTTAAGCAGAGTTATCTGGTTTAACGTAATGGAAAGAAATCCTATAAAAGTCGTCAGCGAGGTGAGGAGTATTGCCGTGCTAACTTTCCCCGACATGATTTTAATAGCCTCGGTTCTGTTACCACCCGTCTCTCCGATACTTTCCAAATATTCGGAAAGAATATGTATGTCTTCTGTCGAGCCGATAACAACGATAAGGGAAGGCACGATAACGGTAAGCACATTAAGAGGAATATCCACGTAGGCCATAAAACCGGCTGTCCAGATGATACTTGTGCCCGCCGTAAGCATGGGCAATATAGCTCCGCTGGCTGAACGCATGAATACGATCAAAGTTAACAGGAGAACAAAAATTGCCATTGGCACCAGTTTAACCGTGTCCCCTATAATATTATCACTTATCAAACGACGGGTGTAGGAAAGACCGATCTGGAATATGTTATCAAACCGGTTCTGGAACGGTTTTATGATTTCATCTACCTGTTTGGAGAACTTAACATTAAATCCAGGCTCATCAGGATTTACTTCTACAAAGAGGTTTATCGCTGTAACAGTGCCGTCTTTTGAAATCAGGTTGTTTAGAAAGACGGGATTCTGGAGGGCGTCTGCTTTTATCTGTTCGGCCTCTTCGTGAGTTTCGGGCGGCCAATCCATCAGGGGATTGGTTTCAAGAGTCCCGTCAACTCCTTTAAAGTTGGTTACGGAATAAAGGCTTTCAACCTTGCTGACTCCGTGTAATTCCTCGAACTTGAAAACCAGCTCATCTAATAGTTTCAGTTTTTCAGGGGTAAAGAGATTTTTGTCATTGATAAAGATGACGGTAATATTGTCTGTCCCAAATTTTTTCAGGGTTTCTTGATAATAGTCCTGGGCCGGATCTCCCTGAATCATCATACCTTCTGTTGAGGCATCAATCCTTATGTTGCGAGCGCTGTATAGGGCAAAAATTGTAATTATGGCAACTATAACTATGGCAATCCACGGGTGAGTCTGACTCCACAGCATAAATTTACGCATAAGTATAACCTTCCCAGAAAAATATTAAATTAATGTTCTTTACTGTGTATGCTTGCCGGAAAGTATAAAGCGTTCCGTAAATACAGAATCCTTTACAGACGTGTTGATCTTTCTCGACGTAGTGCCTGTAAGGGTTTTATGTTTTCTCACCAAATGATTCATCAAACTTTTTTTTGCACGCCATATTGTCCCTGAAACATTTTCCAGCGCATGATTAGTTTGTATTTTCTGCAATCTGCCTCTGTGATCGTAGAACTCCACCTTAAGGGTATACAAGTATTCCTTTTCTATCCACATAATCCGTCTGGAATAACCGCTTTCCCTTTTTTTCTCCTCGTTGGCCGGAATCGCCTCGATTACATAACAGTCAGAATCCTTCTTGTCCTGATTCAGCTTTTCCAAACGCAGAATCGTGTAGTTAAAGTTGTCAATATCTTCAGGCTCCATGTCTTCATATGTAAAGTCTGTGCCCATAAAGTAATTTTTCTTGCTTCCCTTTGCGATACGTTGCATTTTTTTCTGTGCCGAAAGGTATAACCATTGATCATTCTCCCGTTCTTTTTGTTCCCATGTAAGGAGAGCTGTCCCCCTGATATCGGCAGGGCTAACGAATGCGATCAGATAATGATGAACATCGTCGCTAACCTCCTTTGCATAGCGTTTGACCTGCCTCTTTTCCTTGCTGCCGTCCTTGTCCACGAGGAGCATGATTTCGTCTCCGATTTCACTTTGCACTTTATGCAATTCCTTTTGCTTTTTCATAATCTCGCGTCCGGTCATCTCTGCAGCCTGTGCTGCAAGCGGAATGCTCAGCCACAACATAATCAAACTTAAGATCCGGAATTTCCTGTTCATAGCCTTCTCCTTATACTGACTAAGATTTTGCCTAATTTATTTTATCGTTTCAATAAGCTTTGATGAATTTGTAAAAAGTCGGATTCATCAAATGTGTCATTTCGACCGCAGGGAGAAATCTTATTTTTTCAATAGGTTGCAGTAAGATTTCTCCTGTTGTCGAAACAAGGATTTCTCGTTTCACTCGAAATGACAGGCTAAAGGGACTTTTTACGAATTCATCAAACTTGATTAAATCATTTTAATGATAATTTACAGGATGAGTTTTGATATTTTAATCCTGTTAATCCTGTTAATCCTGTCAAAGAAATCTCGAAGGGCAAAATTTGGATCTGTTTGAATATAGAGCGCAGAAGGCATCAGCCGCATCAAAACCACTGGCCGACAGGATGCGTCCGAAGAGCCTTGATGAATTCGTGGGACAAAGTCATATCCTGGGCAAAGAGGGTCTGATTCGCAGGGCGATTGAAAAAGACCGAATTTTTTCAATGATCCTCTGGGGCCCTCCCGGATGTGGGAAAACAACCCTTGCCAGACTTATTGCCAATGAAACCGGTTCATATTTTGTTCATTTCTCTGCCGTGCTTTCAGGCGTCAAGGAGATAAGATCTGTTATAGAAGATGCAAAAAATCAGCAAAAGCTTTATCAGAAAAGCACCATACTTTTTGTAGATGAAATACACAGATTCAACAAGGCCCAGCAGGATGCATTCCTCCATCATGTTGAAAGCGGTCTCATAACATTAATCGGAGCTACCACCGAAAATCCTTCCTTTGAAGTAATTTCTCCCCTCTTATCAAGATGCCGCGTAATAATCCTGGAAGCTCTTTCATCAGATAATATTGCCGAAATAATTGACCGCTCTCTAAATGATAAAAAAAATGGGCTTGGCAATATTAATCTCGGTTTTGACCGGGACGCTCTTGCTTATCTGATACACATCGCGGAAGGAGATGCCCGTGTTGCCTTAAACAACCTTGAATTGGCAGCTTCTTTGCTCATACCTGAAACGGAACCTGTTGAAAATGTGACAACCAGACATATAAGTTTGCAGGTTATTGAGACGGCTTTGCAGAAAAAGGCTCTTGTATATGACAAGTCAGGTGAAGAACACTTTAATCTTATATCAGCCTTTCACAAAAGCCTGCGTGGAAGCGATCCTGACGCGGCAATCTATTGGCTCGAACGGATGCTGTCGGCCGGAGAAAATCCCTTATACATTGCCCGAAGGATGGTCAGGTTTGCATCCGAAGACGTGGGAAATGCAGATCCGTATGCTCTCGGAGTCGCTTTAAACGCGATGGAAGCATTTAAGTTTTTAGGACACCCTGAAGGGGAGCTGGCTCTGACCCAGGCCGCTGTTTATCTTGCAACAGCGCCCAAAAGCAATAGTATATACATCTCTTCTAACATGGTTAAAAAAGAAATTGAAAGTTCGGGCTCGCAGCCTGTTCCGCTGCACATAAGGAATGCTCCAACCAGACTGATGAAAGATATCGGGTATGGAAAAGACTACAGGTATGCGCATGATTATAAAGAAGGATTTACTCCCCAGGACTATCTGCCGGAAAAACTCAGAGGCAGGCGCTACTACTTTCCAACAGACAGGGGATATGAAAAGACAATAAAACAAAGGCTTGAAAAATGGCGCAACCTCAAAAAAACTTAGGCACCGTCAAACGAAAGAAAGAGAAATATCTTTATAAACTATTTTTATTGTAAATTTAAGAACGATGGTATAAATATTGAGTGAAATTTTTACCGGAATCTATATAGTAAAACTATTTAAAAATTAAAGAAGAACCTAATTTTATAAAATAATCGGATTGGTTTTTTATTCGAAAAAGGAGATATAATGATGAAGAAAATCGAGGCGATCATCAAACCTTTTAAGCTGGATGATGTTAAAGAAGCATTGAATGAAGTCGGCATCCATGGAATGACTATTTCAGAGGTAAAGGGATACGGACGGCAGAAAGGGCACAAGGAGGTTTATCGCGGGGCCGAATATGTGGTTGACTTCATCCCTAAAATCAAGATCGAAATAGTTGTTGAAACCGACTTGGCTGATAATGTGGTTGAAACAATAAAGAAGGCTGCATATACCGGCAAAATCGGTGATGGAAAAATTTTTGTGTTCCCCATAGAGGAAGTTGTCAGAGTGCGGACAGGAGAAAAAGGGAAAGATGCTATTTAACAATTGCTATAATAAGGAGATTCAAATTATGACACCAAAACAGGTACTGGAAATGGCAAAAGAAAATGAGGTTAAGGTTGTTGATTTACGTTTCCTGGACCTTCCAGGGGTATGGCAACATTTTACCGTGCCTATATGCGAACTTAATGAGTTCAGCTTTGAAGACGGTTTTGGGTTTGACGGTTCAAGCATAAGGGGATGGCAGCCGATTCATGCCAGCGATATGCTTGTGATACCCGACCCTGCCACCGCAAAGATGGATCCATTCTTTGAAGTTCCGACTCTGGTTCTTATCGGAGATATTGCCGATCCACTCACACGGGAACCTTATTCTCGCGACCCCCGCTATATTGCCAAAAAAGCGGAATTATTCCTGAAAGGCAGCGGAATCGGAGACACAGCATATATAGGACCTGAAGCCGAATTTTTTATCTTTGATAACGTGCGCTTCGAATCATCGACAAACATGGCTTTCTATGAGATTGACTCTGTGGAAGGAATCTGGAACAGCGGCAGAGAAGAATTCCCGAATCTTGGCTATAAACCAAGGCATAAGCAAGGGTACTTTCCTGTTCCGCCCACCGACAAGTTCCAGAATCTTCGAACCGACATGCTTCTTACCCTTGAAAAACTGGGTATAGATGTTGAATGCCAGCACCATGAAGTTGCAACAGCCGGACAGGCGGAGATCGATATGCGTTTTAAACCGCTTCTACAAATGGGTGACCAACTAATGTGGTTTAAGTATGTGCTAAAGAATGTGGCCCAAGAAGATAATCGCACGGTTACATTTATGCCGAAACCTCTTTTCGGGGATAACGGCTCCGGAATGCACACACATATCAGCATATGGAAAAATGGAGAGCCAATCTTTGCGGGTGATAAGTATGCCGGGGTTTCCCAGGAGGCTCTTTACGGAATCGGAGGAATATTAAAACACTGTGGTGCGCTGTGTGCTCTTACCAATCCGACCACCAATTCTTACAAGCGGCTTGTCCCGGGCTTTGAAGCTCCTGTAAATCTGGCATATTCAAGCCGTAACCGGAGTGCTGCAATCCGCATACCGATGTATTCTGCATCGCCAAAGGCAAAGCGGATTGAATTTCGAACCCCTGACCCATCCTGTAACGGGTACCTGGCCTTTTCAGCTATTCTTATGGCTGTATTAGACGGCATCGAAAACAAGATAGACCCTGGAGAACCACTGGACAAAGACATATACGGTCTTCCGCCAGAAGAGCTTGCCGATATACCATCCGCTCCCGGGTCGCTGGAGGAAGCGCTATCCGCCTTAAAAGAAGACCACGCCTTCCTGCTCAAAGGTGATGTTTTTACTCAGGATGTTATTGATACATGGATTGAATACAAGACAGAAAACGAAGTAAATCCAATTAAACTTCGTCCCCATCCACATGAATTTTTTCTTTACTTCGACATATAGCCCGAGTATTTTATGAACAGAAATTTACAAACTCATTTTTACCGCGGAGAAAAGGAATTGCAAAACTAACCTTTTTGAGTTTGTAAATTTCTAATGAAAAAAATCGAAAAGCTAAACCCATCCCCGCAACCTGCATGCCTCAGCCACTCTATCAACAGATACCAGGTAAGCAGCCTGACGCATATTAATTTTCTCTCTCCGGCTCATCTCGTAAACGCTTTGAAAAGCATTTGTAATTTTTATATCAAGATTCTTATGAACTTCTTTCAGTTCCCAGTAATAATTATAAGTATTCTGAACCTGTTCAAAATAAGATACAGTTACACCGCCGGAGTTGGCGAGAAAATCGGGAAGAACAAAAACATTATTCTCGAAAAGTATATCATCAGCCTCGGGGGTCGTGGGGCCATTTGCAAGTTCACACATGATTTTACATTTAATATTGTCAGCATTCTTTTCGGTAATAACCTGTTCAAGGGCTGCCGGAAATAGAACTGCAACCTCAAGCTCCAGCAACTCATCGTTTGTAATGGCATCGGTATCAGGGAAACCCTGAAGAGTCCCTGTCTGTAATTTATATTTTACCAGAGCCTCAGGGTCTATACCTTTTTCATTATAAATCCCTCCCTTTGAATCCGAAGCTGCTATCAGTTCAAGACCAAGCAACTCATGTCCAAGGGTTGCGGCATATTGCCCTGCATTTCCAAAGCCCTGAATTGCCATGGTCTTGCCGCTGAGATCAAGGCTCATTTTATTAGCTGCCTCACGGGTTACATACATGCCCCCGCGGGCAGTCGCATCAACACGGCCGGCCGACCCGCCTATTTGCAACGGCTTTCCGGTGATAACGCCTGGATGATGGGCTCTTGTTATAGTCTCATATTCATCCATCATCCATGCCATGATTTGGGGGGTGGTATATACATCCGGAGCAGGCACATCTTTGTTGACACCAAGATGCTCTGCCATAGCCCTTATATATGCCCTGGCAAGGCGCTCTTTCTCGTTTTCAGAAAGTTCTTTGGGATTACAGGTGATACCACCTTTACCCCCGCCCAGAGGCAGATCAACCACTGATGTCTTCCACGTCATCCACGCGGCAAGCGCACGCACAGTATCAATAGTTTCATCCGGATGCCAGCG
>JABMRH010000256.1 GCA_013202725.1 Desulfobacteraceae bacterium | reverse complement strand
TGGCAGCCGCATTGTCAGTCCTTTTGCTGAAGTAGTGGCAGAGGCTACAGGGGAGCAAGAGACAATCATTACTGCTGAATTAGACAGCAGCATCATCCGGCGCGCGCGCAAGTTCCGGCCCTATCACAGAGATGAAGACCCACGTTTCACTCGACGCGAACTTGAAAGAATTATCAAGGAATACGAATATTGATAGTTTCATAAAAAGTCTCGAAATCATCATGCCGGACTTGGTCTGGCATCCAGAACGTATTGAATTTACTGGATTCCCGCTTTCGCGGGAATGACAAAAAGGGTAGAAATTTGACTTTTTATGACGCCATCATATTTAGCCATATAGAAAAAGTTATTGCCGACAAAATAGTGCTGATCGAAATGGCTGCCACGGAAAAATCCGTATCACCGCCTAATTCTTTTGCCATTACATAGCTTATAGTTGCTGTCGGAGACGCGAGCAAAATAAGACCCGGCAAAAAATCCTGTGGCGCTACGTCTAATAATCTATATAATATAAAACCCAAACCCGGCAGCAGAATCAATTTCATTATGCTTGAAGAAAGAACCAAAAGAATCTGCAAACGTATTAGCTTAAAAGATAAAGAAGCTCCTATGAGCAACAATGCCATAGGCAAAGCCAGACCGCTGATAATATCAAGAATTCGATCTATGACAAGCGGAATCGGCGTTTCGGTAAAGGAAAACAATATCCCGGCCATGGCAGATAATATTACAGGATTGCCCAATATTTTCCAGGCCAGATTCAGTATGTTTTTCTTTGCCGGGATATCAGTTGAATATAACTGAAGCACAACTACGGCAAGAAAGTTTTGTAAAATCATTATAAAACCGGCGATTATACTGGCACGTACGAATCCTTTATCTCCAAGATAGTAATATGCGACGGCAAGACCTATATAGCCGAGGTTTCCATGAAAGGAGCTCTGAATAAAGGTGCCGATCTGTTTCCGTTTTACTCGGGCGATAGAGCCGACCACCCATGCAACAACAAAAATAGCCGGAACAGAAAGCACTGTTATTGCCAGGACGGTTATGTCGAACTGGGTTTTCAAAGAAGCGTGTGAGATAGAACGGAAAATCATAGCAGGTATTGCCAGGTGATAGACAAGCCGGTTTGCGGGCTCTAAAAAGGCCGGCTGAATAAACCCTATGCGCCGGGAAAACAATCCAAGGATGATAATTGCAAATATTGGAATTATTGTGGTAACAATACTCATAGAATAGTTGTGGAAAAATATTTTATATAGTTAATCGGCAAGAAGAAACTATTTGTTTTGCGGAGGTTGATCCGCAAAAATCTTTAATTTTAACAAGCAGTTTACATGATTCAGCGTAAAGAAAAAGAGGTTATGTGTCAAGGGGAAAGAGCCTGTTTGGAATATATTGAGGTTGCGGTAGCCCTTCCTGTTTATAATACCTTTACCTATCGTATTCCGGAAAACCTTTCCTTTTTTGCATCGATTGGGAAAAGGGCGCTGGTCCCTTTTGGCCGGCGAAGGGTTACAGGATATATTCTGGGTCCATCTGAGGATATGGATCACGGCAAGATAAAGCTTATCCTGGATGTACTTGATGAAACTCCGCTTTTCCATTCATCCATGATACCCTTTTTCAGATGGATTGCCGATTACTATATTTATCCAATCGGAGAGGTTATAAAAAGCGCTCTTCCGGGCGGTTTAAACATTTACGACTTTGTTGCTGTTGCCATTACGGAAAAGGGCAAAAATGCATTGATTAAGGATAACCTTACCCCTTTGCAAAGTGAAATTTTATGCCATCTGAAATTAAAATCCTGCGGTCTGAGAAACCTTTGCGCAAAACTTAAAAGCCAGATCCCGAATTCTTTAATTCAGGCCATGGAAAAACAGGATCTGATTATAAGCAAAAGGGAACTTAAAGGCAAAAGAACAGGCCCGAAGATGGAGCGGTATGTATCTATGATTAATCCGGGCATTTCTACCGACAAGTTGTCGGCGCAGAAAATGCAGATTCTCCATGTTCTGAGAGATGATGGCGAAATATCTGTAAAAAAATTAACAGGGCTTATTCCGACCGCTTCCAGATTAATAAAACCTTTAGAAAAAGCGGGTTATGTTTCAATTTTTAATAAAGGGACATACAGAGATCCGTTTGGCGAATCTATAATACCTGACAATCCTTATAAACTCACAAAAGAGCAGGAAAAAGCTGTTTCCACAGTTATAGATCTCCTTGGCAAGGGATTTTCGACCTGCCTTCTTGCCGGTGTTACCGGAAGCGGGAAAACAGAAGTCTATCTGCAGATAGCGGCCGAGGCCATAAAACGTAAGATTTCTGTTTTAATACTGGTTCCGGAGATCGTTCTTATATCTCAGATGGAAAGACGGTTTCGAGCCCGTTTTGGAGATTGCGTTGCCTTGCTCCACAGCAGGCTTTCCGCCGGTGAGCAATATGATCAATGGATGCGGATAGCGTGCAAAGAGGTCCGCATCGCCATAGGCGCCAGGTCCGCTCTTTTTGCTCCTTTTGCGGACATGGGAATCATTATCGTTGACGAAGAACACGACACCTCTTACAAACAGGAAAGCGGTCTTCGTTATAATGCAAGGGATCTTGCAATAGTCAGGGCAAAGCTGAGTGACGGAGTCGCCTTGTTGGGATCAGCCACCCCTTCAATCCAGTCGTACTATAATGTGAAAACAAAAAAATTTATTGAATTAACCCTGACAAAGCGTGTTGAAAAACGTCCTCTTCCTGAGATTACAGTGGTTGATCTTCGTAAAACCAGGGATGTCAGGGGCATCGGATATTTTATTACAGATGAACTTTACAAGGCAATGAAGAAAACTCTAAGCCGTGGAGAGCAGACCATCCTGTTTCTGAACCGTCGTGGTTTTGCCGGCTTTCCGGTCTGTGCGTCATGCGGCGCCCCTTTAACCTGCAAAAACTGTGATATTTCCCTGACATTGCATCAAAAAGCCAATGCATACAAATGCCATTACTGCGGTTATTCGCTGGCAGCCACTTCAAATTGCTCTAAGTGCGGGTCTTCCAGAATTAAGCTGCTTGGGCTCGGCACTGAGAAGGTTGAAGAGGCTGTGAAGAATCTTTTCCCTGATGCAAGAGTTGCCAGGCTGGATCGGGATACGGCCAGGAAAAAGAATGCTATGCTGAATATATTAAAGGGGCTCAAAAATAATACCATAGATATACTTATCGGCACGCAGATGGTGGCAAAGGGGCATGATTTTCCCAATATTACACTTGTTGGTATAATTTGTGCCGATCTTTCGCTGAACTTTCCTGACTTCCGCGCGGGTGAAAGGACATTTCAGCTTTTAGCCCAGGTGTCCGGGAGGGCGGGCCGGGGAACGGTTCCCGGCCGTGTGATTTTGCAGACCTATAATCCTGATCATTTCAGTATAGAGGCTGCAAAAAATCAGGACTTTAAAGCGTTTTACAATAAGGAAATTGTTTTTCGAAAGGCTCTGAATTATCCCCCTTTTTCAAGGATAATTCTGCTGAAAATATCTGGAAAGGACAGTGGAAAAACAAAGAGGTATGCCATGGATGTTGGTGATCTTTGCAATACTTTGAAGAAAAACAACAACTCCTTTTTAAAGACTGTTGAGATATTAGGGCCGATCACGGCCTCTATTCCAAGGATAGCAAAACAGTTTAGGTGGCAGATATTACTAAAAGGAATAAGCGCAAAACATCTTCATTTGTTTGTTCATCAACTGTTGTTTAAAAACAGGGAAAGAATAAGCAGCCGGGACGTTAAAATGGTTGTGGATGTGGATCCGTTTTTTATGATGTAAAAAAGAAAGGCGATAGTTTTACATGAAGAATATAAAGGTTGTAATTTTTGACTGCGATGGAGTTATGTTTGATACAGTAAAAGCAAACACGGCTTACTATAATAGTGTTTTGCGCCATTTTGGCAGGCCGGATATGACGCCTGAGCAGTTTGCCTATTCCCATATGCATACCGCGGATGAAGCAATGGCATATCTGTTTGATGATGAAAACATGCTTGAAGCAGCGCAAAACTATCGCAAAAGCATGAGTTACCTGCCATTTTTAAAATATATGGAAATAGAACCATACCTTAAACCCTTGCTTAAAAGGCTGAGGCCTGAATATAAGACAGCCGTTGCCACCAACAGGACAGACACAATGAAGCGGGTGCTTGTCGAACACAAGCTGGAAGACTATTTTGATCTTGTTGTCAGCGCTCTCGATGTTAAGTGCCCCAAGCCTCACCCTGAGCAACTTATCAAAATCCTTAAGCATTTTAAAATAAAGCCATACAATGCAATTTATATCGGTGATTCAAAACTTGATGAAATGGCGGCAAAAGCGGCGGAGATACCGCTGATTGCGTACAAAAACAGATCTATTTCCGCCGATTTTCATATAGATAGTTTAAAGGAGATTGAAGATATTCTTGAAACTCAAGTTTGATGAATTCGTAAAAAGTCGAAAAGTTTGTCATTGCGAGCGAAGCGAAGCAATCTCCTGTAAGATAACTGCCTGTATTTATTAGATTGCTTCGTCGCTTCACTCCTCGCAAT
>JABMRH010000255.1 GCA_013202725.1 Desulfobacteraceae bacterium | reverse complement strand
TATAAAACTGATGGGCAGGCATTCCGGCTTTATTGCGGCAACAGCCGCATTGGCGCAGCAGGATGTAAACTTTGTTATAATACCGGAGGTCGATATTGACCTTAAAGGGCCGGGCGGCTTTCTTGCAGCTCTTGAAAAACGCCTTGAAAGCAGAAGGCATGCAGTAATAGTTGTGGCGGAAGGGGCAGGCCAGAACTTGTTCAAAACGGGTAAAAACAAAAAAGAGATATACGATGAATCGGGAAATATCAGGCTGCATGATATAGGGCAGTTTTTAAAGGATGCAATTACAACCTATTTCAAAGAAAAAAATATTTCCTTAACCCTTAAATATATCGATCCCAGCTACATAATCAGGAGTCTGCCGGCCAATTCCAACGATCATGTGTTTTGTAGTTTTTTAGGACGTGATGCTGTCCATGCAGCCATGACCGGCAGGACAAATATGCTTATCGGCCACTGGAACGACCATTTTGTGCATATTCCCATCAGCCTGTCGGCAGGAAAGCGAAAACAGGTTGATCCGCACGGAAAGCTTTGGCTCAACGTCCTTGAAGCAACAGGGCAGGGTTCATTGAAGAATAATTAACCGGTTTAATTGAGCAGCCGATATATTACATCTGCATGCTTGCCGGCGGCTCCTTTATGCGATATCACGGCTTGTGCCGCTAATTTGCCGACAGCAATCGCTTTGTGTGGATTGGCAAGATAGTATATCGCTTTTTCAGTTAGTTCCTGACCATCCTTTACCTGAATGCCGCCGCCTGTTTTGTCGAGAAGATCCTTGGCATCAAGAAAATCCTCCATTGAAGGGCCATAGAAAACAGGTTTGCCCCAGACCGCCGCTTCCAGCATGTTTTGTCCTCCAAGCGGCGCCAGGCTGCCCCCGCAAAATACTATTGAGGCGATGCTGTATGTGTTCATAAGCTCTCCGATCGTGTCCACAATAACTATGGGAGCTGTCCTTAAACAGTTTTGTTTATCAAGATCGCTTCTTAGATGACACGCAAAACCTTGCTCTTTAACCAGCTTTTTTATGTAATGCACCCTTTCAACATGCCTTGGCGCGAGGATCAAAAGGGTTTCAGGGAAGGATTTAATGATTCTGCCATAAACATCAAGAATGATTTTTTCCTCAGACCTTCGTGTGCTTCCTGCCACAAAAACAGGTTTATCTCCTTTAATATTATAGATGCTTACCATTTTTGCTTTAATTTTTGCTTTAATTTTTGCATCGGTCTGGTTTAACAAAAGATCATATTTTGCGTTTCCGTTTATTTCTATCCTTTCTCCTGGCGCGCCGATCATCTCTATGCGATGAGCATCAGCCTTGTTTATCATGCTAAACGCGTCAACAAGGTTTAATGTTGTTTTCATTAACGGCCTGATTTTTAAGTACCCCTTAATTGTTCTAACGGAAATTCTGCCGTTAACAAGGGCTGTTTTGATGCCCAGCCTGTGGGCCTCAACCAGCCAGTTCGGCCATATTTCAGTTTCAAGACATACCAGGACGTCCGGTTTCAGGATAGATAAAGCCTTGCGGGCAGATAGAATAAAATCAACCGGCGCATAAATACAGGTCGCCATTGGTCGACGCTCATGGGCGCTCAGTTTGTTTTTGGCAAAGGCCAGCCCATGTTCTGTTGTGGTCGAAAGTATAACAGCACAATCCGGCATTAAAGCTTTGAGTGATTCGATAATGGCTATTGCCGAGATCACCTCTCCTACTGAAACCGCATGTATCCATATTCGCGGCGATCCGGAAATAGTCCGCACAAGCCGATCAGGGTATAATCCGATACGCTGGCTTATGCTTTGGCTATATCTGCCGGTTATGCGTGAATAAAACCAGAAAGGCGGGAAAAGTAATAGAAAAAGGGATGTGCTAAGAAATTTGTATGCTGTATATGCAATATTCATCTTCTTACAAAGCCATCAATATTCGAGTTCAACAAATTTTTCACCCTTTATGCGAAGAAGATACAGCCTTTTTTTGATCTCTCCGTTATTGTCAAACGATGTAAGGCCTGTTACGCCCTGAAAATTGGTAAGATTCATTAATGCATTTTTGATGGAGCTTCTGTATCGAATATCAGGCCTGCTTACAATCTGGAATAATATCATTGCCGAGTCATAAGCTACAGCC
>JABMRH010000254.1 GCA_013202725.1 Desulfobacteraceae bacterium | reverse complement strand
CTTTATCGCCATGTTATTATTAATGATCAGCTATCAAGGGCTGTTTCCGAGCTAATCGAAATCATAGAAAGCTATCGCTGAACATGAGAACTGAAATACTTTACGGAATCCATCCAGTATCTGAGGCTCTCAAGGCCGGCAGGAGAAAATTTTTTGAGGTTTATTTAGCGCAGCATAAGGGCTCAAAGCGTGCTGAAAAGACAGCAACGATTGCCGAATCTTTAAACATACCCCTGAAAAAGGTAAAAGCTTTTGAGCTTTCATCCATTACAGGAACCGACCGGCATCAGGGGATTGGAGCCAGGGTAAGCCCATATCCTCTTGCAGAACCAACCGATATTTACGACAACATCAAAGCTGATGAAAATCCATTTTTGCTGCTGCTGGATTCCATTGTAGATCCCCACAACCTTGGCGCACTTATTAGAACCGCCCTTTGCGTGGGCATAGATGGCATACTAATTCCAAAGGATCGATCAGCCACGCCCACTCCGGTTGTATCCAGCGCTTCCGCAGGAGCTCTCGAGCATATCCGCCTCGCCCTTGTGACAAATATGGTTACTGCGATAAAGGCTTTAAAGAAAAAAGGGTTGTGGATTGCAGGAATGGATAAAACCGCACAAAAATCGATTTTCTCCTTTGATTTTTCCTTCCCTTTAGCCATTGTTATCGGCGGAGAAGAAAAAGGAATTCGCTCTCTTATAAAAAAACATTGCGATTTTTTGATTTCTATTCCACAAAAAGGGGAAATTAATTCCCTTAACGCGTCTGCGGCAGGGGCGGTCGTAATGTACGAGGCGTTCAGGCAGCGAAGACTTAAAAAACAGAAAGATATGTACAATTATGGAAAAAAACAACAGGATAATAATAAATAGCAACCAAACCTTACTTGTTCCGGATTGCCCGATTATTCCATTTATTGAAGGGGACGGGATAGGCGCCGACATATGGTATGCTACACGAATGGTAATTGATGCTGCAGTGCATGTTGCATACAGCGGTAATAAAAAAATATCCTGGCTCGAGGTTTATGCCGGAGAAAAGGGATACCGGAAAACAGGCGAATGGCTCCCATCCGAAACTCTTGATACAATAAAAAAATACGTAATTGCCATAAAAGGGCCCTTAACCACCCCTGTAGGAAAAGGAATAAGAAGCTTAAATGTCACTATAAGACAGGAACTGGATCTTTATGCGTGTGTCAGGCCTGTAAAGTACATTGATCATGTTCCAAGCCCCATGAAGAATCCTGAAAAGATCGACATGGTCATTTTTCGGGAAAATACAGAGGATGTATATGCCGGAATTGAATGGGAATCAGGAAGCGAGGGGGCAAAGAGCGTAATATCCTTTCTTAAAAACAGTATGAATGTTTCCATCCCTGATGATGCAGGGATAGGAATAAAACCTATAAGTGAAAAAAAGACCAAGCGGCTGGTATCAAAAGCCATCTCATATGCCATTGAAAACAGGCTCCCGACAGTGACTCTCATGCACAAGGGAAACATCATGAAGTATACGGAAGGAGCTTTCAACAAATGGGGATATGAAGTTGCCAGGGATATGTTCGGAGATAAAACCATAACTGAAAATGAGCTCTTTGATAAATATAACGGCATCATCCCAAAAGATAAGGTTGTCATAAAAGATCGGATTGCCGACATGCTTTTTCAGCAGACGCTTCTCAGGCCCGAAGAATATCATGTGATCGCCACTCCAAACCTGAACGGCGACTATCTTTCAGACGCGCTTGCAGCACAGGTTGGCGGCCTGGGCATAGCTCCTGGCGCAAACATAGGAGATTTTTGCGCGGTTTTTGAAGCAACCCACGGCACAGCCCCAAAGTATGCAGGCCAGGATAAAGTAAACCCAAGCTCCTTGATCCTCTCGGGAGCAATGATGCTCGACTACATGGGATGGAATGAGTCGGCGGCCCTAATTAGAAATGCTCTTAAGTCAACCATAGCCGATAACACGGTAACATACGACCTGGCACGTCAAATACAAGGCGCAAAACAGGTAAAATGCTCTGAGTTTGCAGAAGGAATTGTTAAAAAAATTGGTTAGCTACAAAGTGAGACATATCCTTAGAACAATCATAGCGGCTCTGCAAGAGGCTGTTTTCCCGACCAGGTGCATTGTTTGCAGAGCTTTTTTGAAAAATAAACAACAAAAAAGCCTTCTTCAAAATTTTCAAGATGGAGCCTCTCTTGACTGCCAAAACATGCCCTCATTTCAAAACTTGATGACAGGATTTTTATGCCCAACCTGTCTGAAAGGCTTTATTCCTGTTGAACCCCCGATCTGTCCTGTGTGCGGGATCATGTTTAAAAGCCGCGAAGGGGAGGATCATGTTTGCGGCGAATGTTTGACCTCTCCGAAAAAATTCAGGATATCCCGCTCTCCGGGCATATACGACAGGGAATTTATGGCTGTAATCCATTGCCTGAAATATAAAGGGAAGATCCAGCTTGCAAGGCCCCTTGGGATGCTTCTCTTTTCCGCTTTTATCAGCTTCTGGGGCATAAACAGTATTGATATTATCGTGCCTGTTCCCCTTCATATTAAACGTTTCAGAAAACGGGGTTTTAATCAGGCTTATCTTCTGGTAAGAGACTGGAAGCTGATTGCGGAAAATTTAAATATCGGGCTGTCTAATATCAGAATTGACACAAATGTTCTTATAAGAAACAGGTGGACTGATCCGCAAACCGGTCTGGATCGCAAGAAACGGATGACAAACATTAAAAATGCCTTCAGTGTCAACGACCAGACTATAATTAAAAATAAAAGGATACTCCTTGTAGATGATGTTTATACCACAGGTGCAACTGCCAATGAATGCGCAAAGGCTCTTTTGCGTGGCAATGCCGAATATGTCGATGTGCTTACCCTGGCCCGGGCCATGTGAGTCAGAGGTCAGGGGTTAATGGAAAAATAATATGAAAAACAGACAACCTTTCAAAGCAGGCATTGTGCAATTTGATGTCAGGCCGGGAAATATTGAGTCAAATCTATCCTCGGCGCTCAAAGGGATAGATCAACTCAAAGCCCTGAATGCAAAGATCGCCCTTCTTCCTGAGATGTGGTCATGCGGTTTTGATAATAAAAACCTTGGCGAGCATGCTGAAAAAACAGATAATATTATCGACAAGCTTACCCTGATAGCATCCAGATACAACATGATCATAGCAGGCTCTCTGCCCGAACCTTCCGGCAACGATATTTTCAATACCATGTATCTTATCGATGGGGACAGAGGCCTTATCAGTACCTACAGGAAAATTCATCTCTTTTCGCATACACAAGAGGATAAATATTTTTGCGCTGGCAACAAAGCAGTAGTTTGTGAAACTTCTGTAGGCCCTGTCGGCCTGATGATATGCTATGATCTCAGATTCCCTGAACTTTGCCGAGCCCTTACCCTTTCAGGCGCCCTGTTGGTTCTAACGTCGGCGCAATGGCCTTTAGAACGCATAACCCACTGGGATATTCTCCTGCGGGCAAGGGCTATTGAAAACCAGATCTTTATGGTGGCGGCAAACAGGTGCGGCATTGAAAACAGCATCGAATACGGAGGCAGTTCTATGCTGGTTTCTCCCTCTGGAGAAATTCTTGCCAGGGCCGAAGACAGGGAATGTATAATAAGCTCCGAAATAGACATTGCACAACTATCTGAATTCAGGCGTAAAATTCCCTGCCTGAATGAAAGGATGCCTGATACATATGATTTCTAAAATTGTGAAGGTAAAAGAGCTTATCAATACAATAGACCCTCTTCGCAGGTCCGGCAAACAGGTTGTTTTTACAAACGGATGCTTTGATATCATGCACGCCGGTCATGTGCGTTATCTTGCGGCAGCAAGGTCGGAAGGGGAAATCCTGGTAGTGGGCATAAATTCCGATAAATCAATAAAATTAATCAAAGTGAAAAACAGGCCGATCATGCCCCAGGATCAAAGAGCGGAGGTTCTTGCCGGCCTGTGGTGCGTTGATTATATTGTTTTTTTTGATGAGCCCGACCCTTTAAAGCTGATTCAGGCAATAAAGCCGGATGTTCTTGTCAAGGGAGAGGACTGGCCTGAAGATAAAATAATAGGGGCCGATTTTGTAAAGGCTGACGGCGGCAAGGTGGTAAGGGTTGCCCTTGTTTCCGATATTTCAACATCCATGATCATTGAAAAGATTGTTAAAATGTATTGTTAAAGGGTTCAGGGGTTTTGGGTTCGGCGGATTAATTATTCACACCTGATGAATTCGTAAAAAGTACGATTTGTTCGCTCTGTGAGCATTTTTGGGATTCAGATTAATCCTGGCTAAATTGCAAGAACTCGGCCTAACGGCCTCAAACAGCTTGCAATTTTTAACGCCAGGCTCAATCTGAATCTTTTTCCAAAACTGCTCAATCTCGCTCACAAATAACTTTTTGCGAATTCATCAATACCTAACACCTAACACTTAACACATTTTAATATTTGCAGTATGATTCTAAAAGAAAAAAATGGGATTTTATTTTTTCAGTTTCCCAATCTTGCTGAATTTTCAGATATCCGGCATGGAATATTCACAAAAAATTGCGGCCATAGCAAAAACCCTTATCAAAGCCTGAATGTAAGCCTTTCAGTTGGTGACAATGACAGCGATGTCAAGGAAAACAGGCAGATTGTTTCAAAATGCATGGGAGGTAACGAGCTTGTCTTTGCAAACCAGGTACATGAAACAAATGTATTGATACTTTCAAAAAACAATGTTCCGCTCATTGAGAAGGCCTTTGGCAAACCTGCTGTCGGAGACGCTATGGTCGCCGATATTCAGGAGAAATTTCTCACAGTTCAGGTGGCTGACTGCCAGGCCGTGCTCATGTATGATCCCTTACGGCGCGTGGTTGCAAATGTGCATTGCGGATGGCGCGGAAGCATAAATAATATCATAGGCAAAACAATAAAAATAATAACCGATATTTTTGGCTGTAATGCATCTCATATTATTGCGGGCATATCCCCTTCTCTTGGCCCATGCTGCGCTGAATTTATCAATTATAAGACTGAAATTCCCGACAGGTTGTGGAAATATAAAGACAGGTCGGATCATTTTGATTTCTGGTCCTTAAGCCTGGACCAGCTCTGCAATGCAGGGGTTTTAATTGAAAATATCTGTTTAAGTCAAATATGCACAAAGTGTAATACAAACCTGTTTTTTTCCTTTCGCGGACAAGGAACTACAGAAAGAACGGCAGCAGTTATAGGTTTGGTATATGCTTCAGGAAAAAGCTAAAGTTTTATTTAACAAAAAGGTAGGCCCCTCATATTTTAGAATCGGCCTAACGTGCCATAATGGTTATGCAAAGGCAAAACCCGGCCAGTTCATAATGCTTCACCTGCCAAAGCAAAACACTTCACTTCTTCCACGCCCTTTTTCTATACACAGGCTTATTATTACAAACGGCCGCGTACAAGGCATTGAACTGCTTTTCAAAGTTGTTGGAGGATGTACTGAAAAGCTCTCAAAATATAAGCAAGGAGATTATCTTGATATTCTTGGACCGCTTGGCAGAGGTTTTATAATTCCGAATAACTATCAACATATATTCATTGTATCTGGCGGAATCGGTGTTGCCCCCTTGTTTTTTCTGGCCTCATCACTACGGGCAAAAATAGCCGATCCTTCAACATGCAGACTGTTTATTGGAGGAAGATCAAAGCATGACATACTGTGCAAAGATGACTTTTCAAAACTTGACATAACTATAAGCATTGCCACTGACGATGGAAGTTCAGGGGAAAAAGGTCTTGTTACCGACCTGCTTGAAACAGCTATAAAAGAAAACCCGCCGGATATCATTTGTGCGTGCGGCCCTTTTGCAATGCTCGGCTCTGTTGCGCGAATTGCGGAAAGATATGCCGTGCCATGTCAGGTGTCTATAGAAACAATAATGGCCTGCGGTATCGGGGCCTGTCTTGGTTGCGCTGTTGAGAGCAAAAAAGGTTTAGATAAATACCTGCACGCCTGTGTGGATGGGCCTGTTTTTAATGCAACCGCTCTTAAGATTTGGTAATTTAGTTTTTGCAGCCTAAATTATAAAAGTTCATTTATAAATCGTCATTTTTACATTGACTTGATTGTGATATTATGTTAAAAATTTTAATTAAGATATCGACTTGCCTTTTAGGTCGCTACAGGTTACGCTTTCTTTCCCATGAAAAGAGAAACCAAACGCTCAATAAGGGAATTAGCATATTACAGCAGCCTTGGCCTGTCGGTAGCTCTCTCAATTTTTATCGGGCTTGCTGTTGGGGTGTATCTTGACAGACGCTTTGATACAACCCCGTGGTGTACATTTATTTTTCTTGGATTGGGAATCGCTGCAGGATATAGAAATATCGGTCTTGCGATAAAAAAGACCCGAAAATATTAATTGTGAAATATTGATTGTGAAAATTCAACAACGAATCTTAAAATTTGTTGTCCTGACAAACTGGATCCTGTTTTCAGTTGCAAGCATAGTCGGTCTTATCCTTTCGCCGCCCCATTTTGCTATGGGCATTATATTTGGCGGCCTGATTGTTACAATAAACTTCCATTTATTATACCGCACACTTAAAAAAGCGCTTACCCCGCCTCATCTTGCTTCTCTCTGGGTGGTTCTATCCAAATATTATATACGATTCATTGTGAGCGCTTTAATAATATTTGTTCTTATATCAAGGCGCTATGTAGATCCAATCGGCCTTTTTATCGGTCTTTCGATCGTGGTTGTCAGTATAACCCTTGCAACCATGTGCGAATTTAAAAAACTTTTTTTCAAGGAGGCAATTTAAGGTGGAACATCCCTACTTAGTTTTTGTCAAGTTGTTTGAGTTGATCGGTCTGGGACATTTTGCCCACGCATATCCACACGTAATTCATTCGTGGGTAGCCATGATTATACTGATTGTTCTTGGTGCTATTGGAACCAAAGGCATAAGCATGATTCCAACAAAAGGACAGAACTTACTTGAAATCATCATCTCTGGAATGGAAGAGTTTATGGTCGATATTACCGGGGAACAAGGCAGATTTCTTCTCCCTATGACTGGGACCGTATTTCTTTATATTCTTGTATCAAACCTGATGGGACTTATGCCCGGTCTTTTTCCACCAACGGCCAACTTGAATACAACCGCTTCTTGTGCGCTCACGGTGGTTATTTTTACCCATATCTTAGGGATCAAATTCCATGGCATAAAATATATCAAACACTTCTTAGGACCTGTATGGTGGATGATTCCTATTATACTTCTCATCGAAATCATCGGCCATCTTGCCCGTATCCTGTCGCTTTCTTTCCGGCTTTTCGGAAACATAATGGGTAAAGAAATAATTTTGACAATTCTTTTTATGCTTGCAGGTCTTTTCTTTGCTCCATTGCCGATGATGGTGCTTGGTATTTTTGTTTGCTTTATTCAGGCGTTTGTATTCTTTTTGCTTTCAATTATGTATTTCAGCGGCGCAATGGAACATGCTCATTAACATACAACGGGCATTAATAATTTAGAACAAAATTTGCTTTTACTTTTTATGGGAAAAATGGAAGAAGCAAATATAATATCTTTAAAAGGAGGTAGAATTTTATGGAAGCAAGTGCATTACAATTTTTTATTGTGAGTGTGTTCGCTGCTGGTTTTGGGATTGCAATTTCAGCTTTTGGTGGCAGTATTGGAATGGGTATTAGTATAAGATCCGCTGTTGAGGGTATTGCAAGAAATCCTGAATCATCAGGCAAGGTTACGGTTACCATGCTAATCGGTCTCGCTTTGATCGAATCTCTGACGATTTATACTCTGGTCGTCGCACTGATTCTTATCTATGCGCATCCACAGGCAAGTGCGATCGCTGCGCTGTTTGGCGCTGGTCACTAAAAACATAGACAAACAAATCAACAAAAACAGGGTTGTTGCTTTTTAAAGGCAACAACCCTGTTTTATTTTGATCTATTTAGCCGCAGAACCTTCTTTAAAAATTGTCCGGTATATGACCCGTTAATATCTGCGATCTTTTCAGGAGCGCCGCATCCTACAATATAGCCGCCTTCATCCCCACCTTCAGGGCCTAAATCGATGATATGGTCGGCGGTCTTTATTACATCCATGTTATGCTCTATCACGATCACGGTATTTCCGGATTCCACAAGTCTGCTTAACACATTAAGAAGCTTCTTTATGTCATCAACATGAAGCCCTGTAGTTGGTTCATCAAGGATATAGACGGTTTTTCCGGTGCCTCTTTTACTAAGCTCACGCGACAGCTTGACACGCTGTGCTTCGCCGCCTGAAAGAGTTGTGGCCGGCTGGCCTATATGAATATACCCAATGCCTACATCCACCAGAGTCTTTAGCTTTGATTTGATATTGCCAATATTTTCAAAAAATTTTAAAGCCTGGTTCACGGTCATATCAAGTATATCGGCAATATTTTTCCCCTTATACCTGATTTCAAGGGTCTCCCTGTTGTATCTTTTGCCGCGGCAAACATCACATGCCACATAAACGTCCGGCAGAAAATGCATCTCTATCTTTATGATACCGTCCCCATTGCAGGCCTCGCATCTGCCCCCCTTAACGTTAAAGCTAAAACGGCCGGGCCTGTAACCCCTCATGCGGGCCTCGGCGGTTCTGGCAAAAAGCTCCCTTATATAAGTAAAAACACCTGTATATGTTCCG
>JABMRH010000253.1 GCA_013202725.1 Desulfobacteraceae bacterium | reverse complement strand
GCCTGCGGGATATCATATACTTTGCGCCAGTAAACCTTTCCAAGATTTGTAAAAAAAAGGAATGTATGGTGAGTGGAGGCTACAAAAAGATGTTTGACGAAATCTTCCTCCTTTATTCCCATGCCTGTCTTTCCTTTACCGCCCCGCCGCTGGCTTTGATAAAGGGTAATCGGATTCCGTTTTATATAACCGCTGTTGGATATAGTGACGACCATATCCTCTTCAACAATCATGTCCTCTATTGTAATCTCCTTTGTAGATTCCAGTATTTCAGTGCGGCGAGGATCTCCGAATTCATTTTGTATCTCGGAAAGCTCCTCTTTGATGATTTGTTCTACTATTTTTTCACTGGCAAGTATTTCTTTAAATCTTGCGATATCTTGTAAAACGTTCTTGTATTCTTCTAATATTTTTTCGCGTTCAAGACCGGTAAGCCTTTGCAGGCGCATATCCAATATTGCCTGAGCCTGGATTGTGCTTAAGTCAAATTTTTGAATCAGACCTGTTTTTGCATCAACAGGAGATCTTGATTTTCGAATAAGGGAAACAACATCGTCAAGATTATCAAGGGCGATTTTCAAGCCTTCAAGTATATGAGCTCGCGCTTTGGCCTTTTTCAAATCATAATTGGTCCGCCGAATAATTATGATTTTGCGGTGGTAAATAAAATGTTTAAGGATTTCTTTAAAAGATAGAAGTTGCGGCTGGTTGTTTACAATAGCAAGAAGTATAATGCCAAAGGTATTCTCCAACTGTGTGTGCTTATAAAGCTGATTAATCACCACCCCTGCAACCTGATCCTTCTTAAGGCTGATAGCGATCCGCATTCCCTCTCTGTCGGATTCATCCCTTACATATCTTATTCCTTCTATTTGCTTGTGCCTTATCATTCCGGCAATCTTTTCAATAAGCCTGGCTTTATTAACCTGATAAGGGAGCTGTGTAATTATTATGGTTTCACTTTGCGTTCTTTTGTCCTTTTCGATTTGAATTCTTGCTCTTACGCGAATTATACCGCGTCCGGTTTTATATGCGTTAATTATACCGACTGTTCCGTAAATAATGCCGCCTGTAGGAAAGTCGGGCCCGGGCACCAATTTCATAAGGTCCTGGCATGAAATTGCATTATTGTCTATTATTGCATTTATTGCCGCAATTATTTCAGAAAGATTATGCGGCGGAATATTGGTTGCCATGCCTACCGCTATGCCGGAAGAACCATTGATCAAAAGATTAGGAAACTTGGCAGGAAGCACTAAAGGCTCATTCAAGGATTCATCATAATTCGGAGCCCAATCAACTGTTTCTTTGTCCAGATCCTCCAGCATCTGATGCGCCAGGCGCATCATTTTGACCTCTGTGTATCTCATTGCGGCAGGAGAATCACCGTCAACTGAGCCAAAATTTCCCTGGCCGTTTATAAGGGGATACCTTAAAGAAAAATCCTGCGCCATCCTCACAATTGTGTCATAGACTGCGGTATCGCCATGAGGATGGTATTTACCGATAACATCTCCGACAATGCGGGCAGACTTTTTATAAGGTTTGTTCCAGTCGTTTTTGAGCTCACGCATTGCATATAGCACGCGTCGGTGAACAGGTTTCAGGCCGTCACGCACATCCGGCAAAGCCCTTCCTATGATCACGCTCATGGCATAATCGAGATAAGATTTTTTCATCTCGCTTTCAATGCTGATTTCCGGCATTTTTCCTGTATACATTTATTTCAATTCCTTTGGCCCAAGCAGTTTCCGGTAGCTGGCATGATAAATATCGGTCAGGGTCAAAAATGCGGTCACAACAAGGGGGCCGTATATAATGCCAAGAATTCCAAACAGCTTGAGGCCCCCGATTATGGAAAAGAATACAAGAAGTGTATGCATTTTAACGCGCTTGCCCACTATTTTTGGCTTGAAGATATATTCAATGGTGCCGGAAAGGATTATATAAAAAATAACAAAGAAAATAGCCGTGGCGATCTGTCCTTTTAAAAAAAGATATATAGCTGCAGGTATAAATACAGCTCCGATCCCTACTATAGGAAGAAATGCAAGCAGAGCCATTATCACACCCCACAGAAAAGGGGACTTTAAACCAAACAGCATAAAAACGGTTCCGCCCAATATCCCCTGAATCAAACCACCAAGGCCGTTGCCGATCAGAATGGCTCCCGCCATATCCTTAAACTTTCGAATTAATTTTTCGTCCTGTTCTTTTGGGAGCGGGGAAAGGTCTGTAATAAAAGAAATCAGCCTGCTGCCGTCAATTAGAAGAAAATAGACAACAAGAAGCATGAGAAATATGTTTGCAAAAAATGCAAGTGTATTCGAGGCGATTGATCTGGCCTGCTCGTAAAGAAAAAGGCCAACAATTTTACCAATTTCTGAAATAACCTTGTTTAGAGCTTCCCCAGTAAGTTCAATATTGAAATGCGTAAGCACAAGGTTTGCTTTTTCAAGAAGACCGCTGTTTGAAATAAGATTTTTTATATGGTCATTTAATAATGCACTCTTTGCTGTTATATAAAGATCGTGCGCCTCTTTTGATAGTATGCCCACAAAAAATACTATTGGAACAAGCACGACAAAAAATATTAGAGCGCAGGTTAAAAATGAGGCAAATGGGGGGGTTATTTTATCTTTTACATTTATTAAATTAAAAACAGGACTGAAAATTCCCGTCATAACAGAGGCAAGAATAATTATCGATATAAATG
>JABMRH010000252.1 GCA_013202725.1 Desulfobacteraceae bacterium | reverse complement strand
TTGATCAGCTGCCGAAAAACGACTGAAGCAGGCAGCTTTTATGTAAAATCAAATTTTTTATTGAAATTGGTTTTGCTTAAAAGGTTTCAAAGGTTAAAATGCTTATAAAATGCTGGGGATCGAGAGGTTCCATTCCTGTTTCAGGTAAAGAATATCTCAAGTATGGTGGTGACACCGCATGTATAGAAATCAGGGCAAAAAGCAATGATATCATAATCGTTGATGCCGGAACCGGGATTCGAAGGCTCGGCAATAAATTGATGGAGGAGAGAAGCTCTGCCTCTACCTATAATATCATCTTCACCCATGCCCATTGGGATCACGTAATGGGACTTCCCTTTTTCAAGCCTCTATATTCTAAAAGCGCCACTTTACGGATGCACAAATGTCCCTTTCACAGTAAATTCGTGGAAAACATACTTCCCAGGTTGATGTCTCCTCCTAACTTTCCTGTAAAATTTTCTAATTTAAAGGCAAACATATATTACGAAGAAGCATGCTCCAAAGAGTTTAATATCGGATCAGTATCGATAATCCCTATACGTATCAGCCATCCCAACGGCGGTAGCGGATATAAATTCATTGAAGATAATAAAATTTTTGTTTTTCTGACAGACAATGAACTCGGTTTTGTCCATCCCGGAGGCCTTTCATATAAAGACTATCTGGAATTTTCTTCAGGCGCTCATCTGCTTATTCATGACGCCGAATACACGCCTGACGATTATGAAACCTATATAGGATGGGGCCATTCTGAATATACTCGTGTGCTGGATCTATCCTTTGAAGCCGGAGTAAAAAAATTGGGTCTATTCCATTTAAACCAGGAAAGAACAGACAGAGAAATGGATGATGTTGTCAAAAAATGCAAAACCATCATAGCTCAAAAAGGAGAAAGCCTTGAATGCTTTGGTGTTGGCAGCGATATGACCTTTGAGCTATAAATATTAATGGGTGCTTTTTAGCTTTTTATGCAGGTAGCTTTGCTTAACCCCTATTGATTCGGCTGTTTTTGCAACATTATTATCATGTTGCAAAAGTTTTTTTTGGATAAATTCTTTTTCAAAGGCCTTTTTTGCATCTTTTAAGTGATCGATTATAAATAACTGCGATTCACCAAGCCCCAAACCTTCCCCAAGGTTCGAATTATATGGCGCCGGTATATCGGAAACATCAATTATATCGTTTTCCGCCATGATAGCCATCCGCTCCACAAGATTCTTCAGTTCTCTGACATTTCCCGGCCATGAGTAAGCACATAAGATATCGAGCGCTTCCCTGGTTATTTCCTTTCTTTTACTGTGATTTTGTTTTGCGCTTTCATCGAGAATGGTTTCAATTAGAAGCGGAATATCCTCGCAACGATTCCTCAGGCTTGGGACCTTGATAGGTATTACATTCAACCGAAAGTAAAGATCCTCTCTAAAGCTTCCCTTTTCAATCTCCCTTTCAAGATCTTTGTTGCTTGCGGCAATTACCCTGGCATTGACACTTAATGTTCTACTTCCTCCGACACGCTGGAATTTTTGTTCCTGCAACACTCGAAGAATTTTGGCCTGAGTTTTTAAACTCATATCCCCTACTTCATCAAGGAAAATCGTTCCATTGCCTGCCAGCTCAAATTTGCCTCTTTTCTTGTTGGTCGCTTCCGTAAACACTCCTTTCTCGTGGCCAAACAGCTCGCTTTCAATCAGTTCTTCCGGAATTGCGGCGCAACTGACATCAATAAAGGGTTGATCCGCCCTTGTGCTTAACTGGTGAATTGTACGTGCGACAAGCTCCTTGCCCGTGCCGTTTTCTCCTGTGATAAGGATCCATGCGTCTGTCGGGGCTGCAATCGCTATCTGCTTTTTCAGAGCCACGGTTGGAGAGCTGTCTCCGTTTATCGAGTGCTTTTCTATTGTCTTTTTCCGAAGATATCTGTTTTCCTCTTCAAGCCTCCTGAAGTTTAGCGCATTATTAATCGCAACAATTACCTTGTCAATCGAAAGCGGTTTTTCAATTAAATCAAACGCTCCAAGCTTTGTGGCCTTAACAGCGGTCTCTATTGTCCCGTGCCCCGATATTATAATTACCTGGATAAAGGCATTATTTTTTTTTATCTCCTTTAATGTCTCAATTCCGTCCATACCCGGCATCCATATATCAAGCAAAACAAGATCCGGCGACTCGCTGTCTATAATCTTTAAGGCTTCATAACCATTGGTGGCCGTTATGACCTCAAAACCTTCATCATAAAGCAGGCCGCTTAAAGACTGGAGTATGGATGGTTCGTCGTCAACAATCAGAACAGATGGAAACATGTGATCTCCTTCGTTACGAGTTACGTCACAGGCAGCTCTATTACAAATTTGGCTCCCTGAGGCTGGTTATCCTGCACCTGTATCATGCCGTTATGATCAGCAACAATCGTGCTGACAATTGTCAGGCCTAATCCCATGCCTGTCTTTTTTGTTGAAAAATAGGGTTCAAAAAGATGTGTTTTGTCTTCATCAGAAATGCCTGGGCCATTATCGGCGACCTCTATCCGAACAATGTTTAAGACAGGATCATTGGTTAATGTGATCGAAATTTTGCCATTTGTTTTAATCGAAGCAATGGCATTATTAACAAGATTAATCATAGCCTGCTTAATCTGCCTGCGATCAATATTTAAAGGCGGGATATCCTCCGTCATGCTGATTTTGAAATCTATATCTTGATGCCCTTCTTTGTATAGCGCAACGGTCTCTTCAATAATGGGCGGCAGATCGCAAAGCTCGGGATTTGCCGCCGGAAATCTTGCAAATGCGGAAAACTCATTTACCAGGTTCCGAATCAAATCCACATGATCAATTATCATCTGAATACATTCCTCAAAAACCGGTTCATTTATCTGTTTTGAATATCTTCTTTTTAGACGCTGAGCCGAAAGAGAGACCGGGGTTAAAGGGTTTTTGACTTCATGGGCAATCCTGCGCGCAACTTCACGCCATGCCGCAATGCGCTGGGCCTTTTCCAGTTCCGTAAGGTCATCAAAGACCATTACTATGCCCATATGGTTTCCCGCGTCGTCTTTAAGCGCATTAACATGCATCATAAAACTACGCTGCCTTCCTTGTATTGTTAATCTAAGCGGAAGGGTAACATCATCCTCCCGGGAGCTGGTCAGATTATCAATTATTTCTTCCGCGAGATTCAGGTGTTGCCCTTTAAGCAGATTTTTATAGTTTTTATTCAGCATATCCTTTGGGATAAGATTGAGCATCTTTTCAGCGGACTTGTTTATGGTTGACACAAGCCCGCCTGGGTCAAGAGTTATTACGCCGGCAGAAACATTCTTTAATACTATTTCCATATACTGCCGTCTTTTTTCTATCTCAACATTTTGTTCGCGAAGCATACCTGCGGAAAGCTCCAGTTGTTCTCTGCTGATCCGCAAATCTTTTGTCATCTTATTAAATGAATCAACAAGACTGCCGATTTCAGCATCAGCCACAGGGCCGATGCTGAATCCCAAATCTCCTTCCGCAACCCTTCGCGTCCCCTCGGCAAGCTCCATGATCGGTATTGTGATAGATTTCGCCAGGTAAAACCCAAACCATATCGCGCAAAAAACAACAAGCAGCGCCACAATTGAAAGGGCTATATAATAGGTTGTCTGGATCGGTTTCTTAAGAAGTATTATCTGTTGATATTCCTCAAAACCTCTTGATATGGATGCCATATTTTCAGAAAGATCAGGGGGAATCAATACCGACAATACAACAAAGCCTTCGGCATCTGTGTAATTTGTGCCAAAAGGAATAGTTCCGATCGTTCTTATCAGCTCCCCTTCCGGAATTTTTTCAAAAACCGACCTTACCCCTTTTGGCTCTATATCCTTTTGAAAATCATCAGCAGAAACAACGCTAAAAGGCTTATCTTCCAGTTCCCTGGCAAGAGCAAATGTAAGACGGTTTGCATTCACGCTATAAATTTCAACAGCATCAATATTAAATGCCCGCTGAACAACCTGAACATAGTGGGAAAGGGCTTTCCTTTTTTTTTCAGCCAGAAGTTTTTTGGTGTTTATCTGGTAGGCAATTCTTTCCAGATAAAACCGGTTATTTTCTTCTGCATGACTATATAAGCGCCTTCCTACAAGCAACGAGTTTTCAAGGGCCTGCTCTACGGGGACATTAAACCAAAATTCAATGCTGGTTGTAATAAAGCTGATTGAAAAGAAAAAAAGTACAATCGTAGGCAAAAGAGTAAGCGCAATAAAGGCGGCCACAAGTCTCGTGCGAAGCTTTGCCCCCATCACCTTGCGCTTTCTATCATAGAGCAACTTTACCAGATTTCTAAACACAAGAAATATCAACAAGATAAGCAGCAGCAAATTGATGTTGATTAATATGAACATCAATATTGTGTTGGAAATCGGAATCTCTGCCCCAAAATGTATTACCTTGTGCTCAGCAAAGGTCATGAGGGCAATGGCAAAAACAACTATGACAATCAGAATGCCTTCACGTTTCCTCCTTTTGCGTTCCTCTTCTAAGACATGAGATTTTGGATTTTTGAATATATTATTGCTCATAATAGGTGCGGAAAGATTCCGGCTTTCAGTAGATAAAATCTATTGTATACCAGTCTGTTTCAACGTCCCATAAAGAAACAAAGAACAGGATATAATGCAGATAAAAGGGAAGGGTTAGTTTGCCGAGCTCTGCCTTGGCTCTTATTTGATAC